>JAICPS010000291.1 GCA_025929715.1 Anaerolineae bacterium
AGAATATCGAACATTGCCTCGGCGACGTCGGGATCCTGGCCGATCTTTTGTAGGGCCGCGCCCACGATGCGCGGGCGCATGGCGTTGGCGCGGGCGAATTCGACTGCGGCGCGGCGCTCGGCCGAGTTGGTGATGATGCTGACGCGGTTAGCGCCGTCCTGGCGAATGGCCGACGTGACCTGGCGCAGGCGGTTGACGACCTTCTCTTCGATCTGGTGGATCATGCCGCGGTCGCGGAAGTGTACCTTGCGCACGTAGACCGAGCCCAGTTTGTAGCCCCACTCTTCCGATTTTGGCGAGACTTCGGAGCGCACGGCGCGGCTCATCACGTGCCGCGTGGTGAGCATGTCGTCCAGTGGCATGTTGCTGAGGGTGCGCACGGTGGCGCTGCTGACGTTAGCCGACAGCGAGCCGCGTGGGTCGGTATTTTTGAACAGATAGGCGACCGGATCGCTGATGTTCATTTCGTACCAGACGCCTATGCCCATCGGCGCGCCCTCTTCTGAGTTGACCGGCAGGCTGCGTAAGTACTGTTGGTCCAGGCGCATGTCGAGAATGTGGCGCTCGCCGAGTACATTGATGATAAAGGCGCGTGGTCCTAACCTGAGCCAGAGCAGGTGCAAACCCGGTTCGGTGATCACACTCACGACTTTGCCGAAGAGAACGTAAACGTGGCAGGTGCCTTCTTCCACGACGGCGTAGAAACCAAAGACGCGCATTAACCAGCGTACTATCGGTTCGGCAAAAAGTAAGAAGAAGAAGGTGACCGTTGCCGTGACGATTGTGATAAGGATGGCATTCATTCTGGCGTCTCCAGGTAGAGGTGTGTTGCCTTCTTAAAGAGGTCGAGGCGCACGTTGCGCAGATACGCGGCGAGGACGTCAGGCCCGCTTTCCTTTAGCTGGCGAAGCTGCTCGGCAAGCATACTCAGGGGTTCGACCTCGGCTTCGGCGCGCAACGTTTCGATTTCCACGGCGCGCTTGGACTGCACAATGGTCTGGTCCGCCCGTGCTTTGGCCAGGCTGATGTCCGACGACACTTCGTTGTGCGCCGTGTTGATCGCTGCCAGGGCCGACTCCACTTCGGCCGGAGGGTCGATGCCGGTGATCAGCGAGGCGTCGAACTCGACACCATAGCGCGCCTCGGAGGAGGCGCATTCTTGCTCCATATAGTCGTTGATTTCATTGAGGTTTTTGCGCAGATCGTTAATGGAGATGCCGCCCATCAGGTCGATATCGATGTCCGCATCTTCGCCCAGCAGACTGCTGTCGGACGACTCATAGCTGGCAATGCGCTCGCGCAAGATGGCGACGAAGTAGCCCATGACGTGCACGATGGGGTTCTTCACGCCGAAGAAATAAGCGTACAAATTGCGTTCGGAGACGCGATAGCGGATCTGGCCAGTGAGACCGATATTTAACTGATCCTTGGTTACGGCATCCAAAATGGTGCCGTTCTGGTTGGCGCTCGGCGTCTCCAGGTCCATGGCCATATTAATCGTTTCTGTGGCAATGGACACTTTGTACACGCGCTCCCAAGGCCAGCGGAAGTAGGGCCCGCCCGGCTGGATGATGCGTAATTGTGGATAGACATAACGCCCTTTATCTTTTTCGTCCAGATGGGCAGAAATAGGGTCTTCGAGTGTAGTGGCGTCTCCCACACGAACGGCGCGGCCAAAACGGGTCTTGACCGCGCGCTCGTTTTGATCCACCGTAAAGATTCCTGCCAGCACGTAGCGAAACGCGAACCAGGCCAGGAATCCCAATAGAATGCCCGTAGGCAAAGCAACCAGTGTCATGGAACTTCCTCCTAGAGTGAGATAATTAGATAGCAGCCGGTCTCACGGCACGAGTGAAAGCGAAAAAACCGGCACTATACTATGATACAATATTTCCTGCCGTCGCGACTATTAGCCAGAAGGACCATTCTGCCGCATGACTTACCTCTTGTTTCCCGGCCGACATTTGCTCGGTACCAACTTTCAAGCGCATTATCTGCGCAACCTGCTGCAGATGCCCTTGCAAAAGTTGGCGTTCCTGAATGGTGGGCCGCCGCCGGACACCGCGCCCATTTCGCACGTGGTTTTTGCCGTCACATCCAGCAACCAGCAGCACTCCCGTTATAATCCCATTCCCTTTTACGTGCGCGCCATTGGGGTAGACCGATTTGCGCGCTCCCTCGAGCAAGCCTTGAAATTTGAGTATCGCATCGCGGGAGTGCCCCATTACGCGCCGACATCGCGTTTTGCGCAGTTCATTCTCAAGGAGATTGCCGAGCAAAGTGAAGGCTACTTGCAGCTCAGGCCGAAAAATTGTGTCGTCTTAAGCTCCACACCCGGCGTGTTCAAGCAATTTCAAGAGATGGGCTTCAGCATTCTACCAGCCGAATATGGCGCGGCAGAGCCTACCCCGCCGACGCCTACGATGCTGCTTCAGAAAATTGTGGAAGCCGGCGAGAGCTGGTCGCAAGATGGCGAGATTCGCGAACAACTGCACGCCACCACCTTTGACCTGTGGTGCGATTTTCCCGACGTACCGCGACGCATCCTGCGGCTATGGCGTGATCCGCTGCTCAACGAAGAGGGCAGCCTGACGGAAACGCGTGACTATGCCAGCTACGCGTTTGGGATGGGAAACAACGAAATCATCGAAGTGAAATATAACGACATCCGCGAGGCTATCGTCCCCGGCAAAATCGTCGACGAAGGGTGCGCCGACGGCGCTCTTCTCGTGCGCATCGCGCAGGACTTTCCCGATTCGGACCTTATCGGCATCGAAATCACCGGTGAGTATATGGCGCGTTGCCGCGAGCGACAGCGGGCGGGCCAGTTTGGCGGCACATTTGTCCACTTTCACCAGCGGAACATCACCCAGCCCGTTTTCGAAGAGAATACGATCGACACGACAATCTGCAATTCCACGGTGCACGAGCTGTGGTCCTATGGCGGCGGCGAGCAAACAGTCCGCGACTATCTGCGCCGCAAGTACCTACAGACGCGTCCCGGCGGCCGGTTGATCATTCGCGACGTCGTCGGTCCTCATGACAAGGAGCAGGAGGTTTACCTGAGATTGGAGCGCCATGATGGCAGCGACGAGGAGATTGACGCCGAATTCGACGATCGGCAGGCGCTGGCCCGTCATCTGGCGGGCCTTTCTACATTTGCGCGTTTCAAACGCTTTGCTCGTGATTTCCTCGTGGCAGGCGCTGCCGTTAGGGGAGAAAGCAAGTTTCCTTACCGAAACGAGGCGCTGCACGGCGATCGCTTCGTCGTGCTCAGCTTGCGCCATGCGGTGGAATTTATGACCAAAATGGACTACATGGACAACTGGGACAGCGAAATGCACGAGGAATTCGCTTTTTGGAGCTTTTCCGAATGGAAGGCGGCGCTTGTCGTCGCCGGTTTCCGCGTCCTGGAAAACCCGAACGAGCCAACGCAGGGTTCGCGCGTTTACACGAGCGATTGGATCGTCGACAATCGCTGGAAGGGCAACGCCGCCCTGTACCGCATGGTGGATGGGCGGCTCGACGCGCTGGCGTATCCGCCGACGAATATCGTGCTGGTGGGCGAGAAGTAGGGCGGGAGCACTGGTTCACGTTTCGTAGTGACAATGCCCGAACGCAATTCGGGTCTCGTCGCTACGACGGACAGATCTGTCCATCGTTTACGTCGTCATCGTTTCGCCGCGCGGCAGAACCACGCTGGTCATCGTCCAGCGCCAGGCGATGGCGTAAAGGACGAGCGCAGGAACCATCAGAACGCCTACGCCAATCATCGCTGCCGGAATCGATACGGCCGTCGCCATTGCACCCAGGACTGGGCCGCCCGCTACCTGGCCGATAGCGTTTAGCTGACCGTCCATGGAGAGTACGGTAGCGCGCACGCGGGGCTCGATCTGGCGATTGATCCAGGCCATGTACAGCGGATGACTCGCGCGGCGAAAAACGTGGACGGCCACGATGGTCACAACGGCGAAGCCAAAGTTGGCTGCCAACCCGAAAATCACTACACCGGCGACGACGACGACATTCAACGCCAGCTGCGCCGCGATAGCCACCTCGAGGCGCTCGGCCGGGATACGGCGGCGGATCAACTCGGTGACGCCGAATCCCAGAAATACCATCGCGACGTTCATCGCGCCAAACCATTGCACAGGTTCCTGCAGACCAGCCCAGCGTGGAAAGGTGAAGTTTTCCAGCAAGTGCGCTTCCCAGAGGCGATCCAGCGGTTCGCTAGACAGCCCGAAGAAAAGGCTAATACCTAGGATCAACAACAGCACGCGCCGCCCGCGCACCAGGCTCACGCCGTTGCGGAAAGTATCTGCCATGTTCTGCAAGTGAGTGCGCTCTTCGCGAGGCGTGGGTACGAAACCCGTTTCGGGCATGAATAGAGCCAGGAAGGCGGCCAGGGTTACGATACCAATGCCGGCGATGAGAATGGGCAACCCCAGGCCGATTGTTCCTAACCCGACGCTGATTAGAATCCCCAATAATCCGCCGACGTGACCCAATTGCGAAGCGCGCAGGTAAGTATGTGTTAATCGTTCCTCGCCAATTTCGTCGGCCAGCCAGGCATCGAGCGCGCCGCTGGTAAAGGTGTAGCCCAGGCCCCAGATGACCTGGGCCAGTATGATGGTGCCGAACAGGGGCATCGATCCTTCCACAATGAATCCGGCACCGATCAGGGCGTAGCCGATAATCACCGACAGCCGCCGGCTCAGAACGTCGGCGACGACGCCCGTTGGCACTTCGAAGATGAAAACACTTAGCTCCAACACCGTGCCGATCAGCACGAGCTGCAGAGGATTCAGGTCGGCCGCCTGTACACGATAGATAGCGCTGATGAAGCCCATCATCGTGAACAGTACCGACATGGCGGTCTGGATGAGCAGGTAGGTGGTGTAAGGCGGGAGGCTGTGTCTCATGCCCCCCTCATGTAACCACGCCACATCTCCCCGGCCAAAGCTCCCCCGTCAGCGTGCACGCCATAGACGGCGAAGTAGTCGCAGACGCGCTCTAAGTCGCGGATCAGGAGGTCGAAGGCGTTGGGGTTATTGCGTGCGTCTACCATCTGTGGGAAGTCGATGAGCGTGATGCGCCCGTCCCAGTACAGGATGTTGTATGCCGAGAGGTCCCCATGTATCTGATTCAGGTTCAGCATCAACTGTACGTTGTGCAAGACACGATCAAAGAGCAGCTGCGCTTCTTCCGGCGCCAGGCTAACCTCTTGCAGCGTCGGCGCGGGCATAACGTCATCGCCCATATAGGCCATGAGAATGGTATTGCCGCCGTGCGCTACGGGTTGAGGCACGTCGGCGCCAGCATCAAATAGCATGTTCTGCACCTGGAATTCGTGCTCGATCCATGCCGATAAATCCAGATCCTTGCCGAACCGCGTTTTCTTGTGCATGGCGCGCGCCTCGCGGGAGCCCAAGATAAGCTTCCCTTCGGCGTCGCGCAGCTGGCGTCCTTCTTTGTAGACCGCGTTGTTCTTGAGATGGCGCAGCATGCGCGGCCGGTAGAGCTTTGCCGCAAGCAACGGCATGCCCACTTTGGGATTGGCCTGGCACAGATAAACGTTGGCTTCCTTGCCGCCTTTAACCAGGCGTAGCACGTCGGTGATCTGATTGTTTCCATAAAAGCTACTAAGAGAATCGATGACCCAGCGCCGCTCGTGATGTCGCGGATCGAGGCTTGCCGCATAAGTGGGTACAAAATCTTCCATGCGGTCGCTCATTTCGCGAATGCGCCGTTCTCTTTGGCGGCGATGGCGTTGCGCCTCGGCGCCAGGATCCTTTCCCTTAAGCCCGCGATGCGTGCTGCGACTGTGGTCGTCGTAACTGAACTCCTCGTACATGTCGTATTCGGAGACATCGTACTGATTCATTATTGGTATTGCTCCTGCTTCATCATCTTTCATTGCTAAATTAAAACGAGCCACGGGTAATCTATCTCCGTGGCCCGACTCAAAAAAAAGCCACGGGGGCGCGCTGCGACCCGTGACCAGGCAACAAAAAAGCCACCGGTGACGCACACCTGTGGCCCTCACTTATGAAACAGGCAAGTGGTGGCTTAGCTTACAGGCGTGCAAACACAACGCTGAATACGCTGGACAAGGCTTGGATTAACTTGCATTGCGTTGCACACCTCCTTTTCAAGTAAGAT
>JAICPS010000712.1 GCA_025929715.1 Anaerolineae bacterium
AGTAGTTGTCAGGCGCCTCTCCATGCAGGTAATCAAGAACAACGCGCGCATCGTCGTAACGTTTCTCATGAATATAAATCAACGGTTCGATAATGTTGATCTCTACCTCGTCCGGGGCCAAATCCTGGGCTTTCTCCAGCCACGTTAGCGCGGCCTGCAGACCGGTCGAATCGTATCTGTCACTCTCTGAAGCTGCGTTCGGGGCCGCCGTCTGTGGCGCCGAGGTCCGCGGGGCTGACGCTGGCGGCGCAGAGGCCGCTAGCAAAATATAGGCGACGCCGGCGTAAGCAAAGGGCAGGGAATCGCCGGTTCGCGTCGTTCGCAGCGCTGCTGCCAGCACCTTTGGATCCCCGCGATAGCCGTCTACCTGGTCGATGGTCGTCCTGAAGACTACGGCGCCGGCCGTGGTGGCGTGCGGACTGCCTGCCCATTCCAGTTTCTGCAACGTGGGCAACAGTTGTGAGATAAATACGCTTCCCATTTATGGCCCTCCTGGTGCTCGATCAGGTGACCGGCACTCGTATTCAGGTGACCGGTACTTCAAAAGTGCCGGTCGCCTCTGGCTCCAGGAGTCTATCATAACAAAAGGGCTCCTCACAGAGAGGAGCCCCTTTTGTTTCATCTGATTTGGAGATTGGGCTTAGAAGCCCATGCCGCCGGGCATTCCGCCGCCGGGCATTCCGCCGCCAGGCTGTCCGTCTTCCTTCTCAGGCAGGTCGGTGATCAGCACGTCGGTGGTCAGAATCATGGAGGCGATGCTGGCTGCATTTTCTAACGCGCCGCGCGTCACCTTCGCGGGGTCGATGATGCCGGCCTGGATCATGTCCACGTACTCGTTGGTCAGCACGTTGTAGCCGATATTGTCGTTCTTCTTGTCCTTCTGTGTGCTGCGCACGTTCTGGATGATCACGTCGCCATTCTGGCCTGCATTCTCGGAAATTTTGCGCATGGGCGCTTCCAGAGCGCGGCGCAGGATGTTGACGCCAGTCTGCTGGTCGCCTTCGCGAACCTTGACCTTGTCCAGCGCGCCAATGGCGTTAATCAGGGCCACACCACCACCGGGCACGATGCCCTCTTCCACGGCGGCGCGGGTTGCGCTCAACGCATCCTCAACGCGGTGCTTCTTTTCTTTCAGCTCCACTTCCGTAGCAGCGCCGACGCGGATGATGGCTACGCCGCCTGCCAACTTCGCCAGGCGTTCCTGGAGCTTCTCCTTGTCGTAATCTGATGTGCTGCGGTCAACCTCGGTCTTGATCTGCTCGACGCGAGCTTTGATCTGCCCGGCATCGCCGGCGCCGTCGACAATAGTGGTCTCGTCTTTCGTGGCGACGACCTTACCGGCGCGACCCAGGTCGGCGATCTGAACGCTTTCCAGCTTGCGGCCCATCTCTTCCGTGATCACCTCGCCGCCCGTGAGCGTGGCGATATCCTGAAGCATCGCCTTGCGACGGTCGCCGAATCCCGGCGCCTTCACTGCCAGGGCGTTAATCGTTCCGCGCAGCTTGTTCAAAACCAGCGTAGCCAGCGCCTCGCCGTCGATGTCTTCGGCGATGACCACCAGGTCGCGGTTGCCGGTCTGGATCAGTTTTTCCAGAATGGGGACCATGTCCTGTGCCGAGCTGATCTTCTTGTCATGAATCAAAATATAGGGCTCTTCCAGCACGGCTTCCATCGTGTCCGAATCGGTGATGAAGTAGGCGCTGATGTAGCCGCGATCGAACTGCATACCCTCGACGTAGTCCGTCTCAAACTCCAGACCCTGGGACTCTTCGACGGTAATAACGCCGTCTTTGCCCACCTTGTCCATCACCTGGGCGATGAGCTTGCCGATGCTGTCGTCCTGGGCAGAAATAGCTGCCACAGAAGCGATCTCGTCTACACTGTCGATCGATACAGCCATGTCGCGGATCTTCTGCGAAAGCGCCTGCACGCCGGCCTCGATGCCCTGTTTCAACAGCATAGGATTCGCTCCGGCAGCAACGTTCTTATAGCCTTCGTTGACGATGCTTTGCGCCAGAACAGTCGCCGTGGTCGTGCCATCGCCGGCGATGTCATTGGTCTTGGTGGCTGCTTCTTTCAGCAGTTGGG
>JAICPS010000579.1 GCA_025929715.1 Anaerolineae bacterium
GCCTCGGACCGTTTGGGTGGATCGAGATTTTCATCCGTGGCCCGCGCCATGATCCAGCTCTTCAGCTTTTCTTCTTCTTTGATCGCGCCCAGAAGATAAGCGATGGCTTTGTAGGCCTCATCGTTCTTGGGATCTTTGGCCAGAATCTCCTGATAGGCAGCGATTGCTTCATTCGCTTTGGCCAGGTTCTCCGGAGTCTGTACACCGGGACGGTACTGTGCGTGGATTGTACGTGCGATAAAAGCCGGCGCAGTTTTGCTTTCCGGATCCAGCGCGAGGGCTCGCCGTGAATACTGCTCGGCTTCGGTAAAGTTTCCTTCGCGGTAGGCACGCGCGGCCTCATTCAACTCGTTCTTGGCGCGCACGCGGTTAACCAGGCCGCAACCAGAAGTGGTCACAACAAGAATCGCCAATGCGATGGCGATTCCAGTATGAGAGAGTTTCATTGTGTTGGTAGCTCCATTTTCAGTGATCGTGCCCAGAGATGCCGGTCCAACAATCGGATAACGATCACACCGCAAGATCTACTGAGGTAAATCGTCTACCTGCAATCCGACGGGACTTGCGCCCGCACCCTTGATTGCATCGATGACCTTTACTACGTCCCCGTACTTCATCGAACGCGGCGCTTTGACAAAGACAGTTCGTTCGAGCCTTTCGTCTTCTGGCAAATCAGTGCGCGTTTCCATTCCGGGTTTATAGGCTCGCTGTTCTCTACGTTGACGGAAGACACTGGCGAGTCTCCCGCTAAGCATTGACGTGTCGTTCACAGAACCGACGTCTTCCTGGTTTAGTTTCAACTGCAGGTCGTTGCCAATCGATACTACCAGCGTAAGTGGATTTGGTTTCAGATTGCTTAGGTCTTCGTTCGGATCCCTCTGAGTGGGAATGTCCGCCTGAAACTTACTGGGCTTAAGTGGCGTAATGACCATGAAGATGATCAGTACGACCAACAACACGTCAATCAATGGTGTGACGTTAATAAACGGGACAGCTTTCGCTCCCTCTGGTTTTCCGGTTTCACCCGATATGCTTGAATGCCGTATGGACATGAAACTACTCCTTTTAACAGCGCCGTACCAAGGTAATTACGCAGCCGGGTGGGGTGCGGGCGCTGGGGCCTCCGCGCCACCTTTCTTCTTGTCAGCGACCAGGCCAATTTTATCGACGCCCAGCGCCCTCACTTCGTTGATGACAGTTACCACGTCCCCATAACTGACGCCGGTACCGCTCTTGATGTAGACAACCTTGTCTTCTTCTTTCTTCACGCTGTCGAGCATCTTCTGGACCTTTTCCTTCAGCATTCCTTTTTCAATCCTGTCTTTACCGATGTAGTAAGCGCCATCTTCAGGTATGGAAATTACCACGGACGTATCTTTGATAATCCTGGGATCTTCCTCGGGATTGTTCATGTCCTTCGGCAGGTTAACTGTGACGCCGTGCTGCAACATGGGCGTGACCACCATGAAGATAATCAGCAGCACCAGCATGATGTCCACCATTGGTGTTACGTTGATTTCAGAGTTGAAGTCGCCACTTCCACCCCCACCTGACATTCCCATAGCTAAATCTCCTCTAGATCTGGTTTCCGGGGCCGCGCGATCACGGCCCCCAAAACTTTTTAACCATCTTCAGATTAGACCCCGTTCAAAACCACTTGTTCCTCAACTGAGGGACTATGGCTTCAACTGCCTCGTGCGGTTCTTGATGAAGTAGTCGACCAATTCCGAAGCCGAGTTGTCCATCTCAACGACGAAGCCATCAACCTTGCCAGTGAAGTAATTAAACAACCACACAGCGGGCACTGCTACCAGTAGCCCCATAGCGGTCGTAAACAGCGCTTCCGAAATACCGCTGGCGACAGCACCGATGCCTGCCTGCCCCGCATCGCCCATGGCGCGGAACGCGTTGATGATTCCAAACACAGTTCCAAACAGCCCGACGAATGGCGCCGTGGATCCAATCGTCGCCAAACCCGACAAGCCGCGTTTAAATTCCGCAGTCTTGATGGCGATGGCGCGCTGTAGCGCACGCTTGGACGCGTCAATTTCGTCGCCAGATATCTCCGATGACTGCTCGTGGGCCCTGAACTCCTGCAAGCCACTGCTCACGACCATAGCCAGGTGAGACTTGCGATGCTTGTCGCTGATGTTGATCGCTTCTTCGATGCGATCGTTCTTCAAGGCCTGCGCCACTCGCGGCGCAAACTCACGCGATTGCTTCTTCGCCGCCGAGTACGTCAAGTAACGTTCAACCATGATCGCAATCGAGTACACTGACATTATCAGGAGGATAATCAGCACGATTGCTGCAACGACTCCTAAACTCTTGATCATGGTCATCAGGGAGAAGTGATCCACTGGCGGCGGGGTCCCGGCTGGGGCGGCTTCCTGCCACATGAACAGCATCAGACTGAAAAGTTTCGATCCTAGAATACTGGTTAAAATAGTCACGATAGACCCTCCAAAAGGTTTTTCTTACATTGATAGCTCGCAGGGAACTCGCAGAATGAGCCTGCACACGGCCCGCACGGCGCTGAATCTCCGCATTTATTGAGCCACAAAATTGTATGTGATGACGCCTGTCACCTTAACCGGTTGCCCGGACAACTTCGTGGGAGAGAATCTCGCGCCGCGCGCCGCCTGAACAGCCACACCTCTCAACAGAGGATGACCGGAGACGGGTGTGGCAGAGATTACATTGCCATTCTCGTCGATGGTCACTTGGACCACGACAGTGCCAGATGCGTGCGCCTGTCTGGCGATTGCCGGATAAGCCGGTTTCGGAAGACTGATGGCTTTACCATTTAGCACGCCGCCGGAGATCGGAGCTCGGGGAGGTGTGGGTTTTGGCGGTGGTGGTGGCGGTTCATCGGCGATGTTCACGCTGGTAGGACCAGCGACGACACCGGTACCCGTGCCAGGACCAGCGGCAACTGGAGCAGCGGCATTCGAGTCTGAGCTGCCCAGCACTGTCGTCACGCCCCGTCTTACTGGCGGGATGTTGCTGGCTTTCGCAGATACTTCTTTCGGGAC
>JAICPS010000331.1 GCA_025929715.1 Anaerolineae bacterium
GCGGCGACGAAGATGTTGGAGTCGAGGACGACTTTATCTGCCATACGCGTGATTATGGGCCAGATTGATGGCGTGCTCATGCTGCCGGGGAAAAACAATAATTATGGCCATCTTGGCCACCTTGACCACCTCCAACGCCCGCCGTATTCCTTTCCTCGTCTAATTGTAAAGAATCCTTGACAAATTGTAAAGGAAACTTTACAATTCTCGTCGTTCACTGCTTATCCGTAATTGTTTGCGAGGTGGCGTATGGGTCGCGTTGCGCGGGTGGTTTTGGATAACTCGATTGTCCCTGCACTTCTGTTTCTGGTCACCTATATTGTCGCTAGGATGCTGTTGGAACAGCGCCTGGGCGCGCCGCTGGCAATTGCGGTGGCTTTGCTGCCGGTTCCGTTTTTTGGCCTCTGGCTGCTGGCGATGGTTCGCGGCATCCGGCAGATGGATGAGTTGGAACGGCGGATTCAGTTGGAGGCGGTGGCGGTCGGTTTTCCGCTGGCGCTGCTGTTGCTGATGACGCTGGGTCTGCTGGAGCTGGCGATTACCCTGTCGCCGGACGACTGGAGTTACCGCCACGTCTGGGCCTTCTTGCCGATATTTTACCTGGTGGGCCTGGCCCTGGCCCGGCGTCGTTACCAGTGAAGAATCGCGTGCGCGTGCTGCGGACGGAGCAGAATTGGTCGCAGGAGCAGCTGGCAAATGAGTTAGGGGTCTCGCGCCAGACGGTGCACGCGATTGAAGCGGAGTAGTACGATCCGAGCCTGTCGCTGGCGTTTAAGATCGGCCGCTTGTTTGGCAAGCGGCTGGAGGAGATCTTTCTTCCTTGTTCGTCTGGGGAAGAGGGCTGAGGTCAGCGGGCTGAGATCAGCGGCGGCGCTTGTGGCGCGAGCCGTCGCCGCTGTTGCGGTCGCTATGGGCGAAATCGCCATGGCCCCCGTATTGCCCGCGGCTCGTGCGCATGTGCAGCATGCTGCCGGGATGGTTGCCGCTTTCGGCCTTTTCGGCGGATCGCGCGGCGCTGACCTTAATGGCGCGGCCCTCAATTTTGTGAGCTTTCAGGCCGGCAATGGCCGCTTTGGCCGCCTTGGGTTCCATTTCCACGAAACAGAAACCACGGAATTGATTTGTATCGCGGTCTGTGATCATGTCCACCGATTCGACGGCGCCGTAAGGAGCAAACAGCTTGCGCACCTCGTCTTCCGTAGTCTGAAACGGTAGATTTCCTACATATATTTTCTTCAACATTTAAATGTTCTCCTGAGAACGTAAGGGCGCGCGCGAGGGCGCGTAGTAAAAGGGGCGCATCGGGACGACGCTGGTCGTCGCCGTGGCCTTCCCGGCTCGTCCCGCAATGGCGTCAGGACAGAAGTCTCGACGATCGCGTTATTGTCACTGCGTCAATGATATTTTTTCGACATGTCAGAGGGGTCACTTGTGCGGGAGAGAAGTCTTTCTGAAAAAAGTTTATCTCTCCCTTCATTACTCAGTATAGCGCTGATGGCCCAAAAAAGCAAATATCATTGGATGTGTGATCTCTCATCTGGGCTACCAACCGGTTGACGCCGTTCGTTTTAAGGTGTACGCTGAAGGTTCTGGAATCCCACTATTGCCGCATTTCTAACCTGGTCATTTAACGATGACGGTGATCGCATGCGAGCGCCATCCAGACATTTGCCGTTTGGACGGTTCTTTTGGGCGTGAAACGACCAATTTCACGAAACCACGCTAATAAGGAAAATAAACTATGTTCAAAAGCATTCTCGTTCCCCTGGATGGGTCGGAACTGGCAGAAGGCAGTCTGCCCCACGCTCGGACCATGGCTGCCGCGTTCGGCGCCTGTGTCACCCTCCTGCACGTCTCTGAAGCGCCGCCCGAGACCAGCATCAACGTCTTCGACTGGAGCTTGCGCAAAGCCGAAGCCGAGGCCTATCTCTTAAAGCAGGCCGCGGAACTTCAACGGGCGGGCCTACCGGTTGAATGTCGCCTTCTCGAGGGTCCGGCGGCGCAACGCATTGTCGAGTACGCCGAGCAACAGCAGATATCCCTCATTGTCATGAGTAGTCACGGGCGCGGTGGATTGAGCCGCTGGAATCTCAGCCACATCGCGCAAAAGGTGCTGCAACAGACGTCGAGCTCGATCCTGCTGGTGCAGGCTGAGCACGCGGGGCGCGAAGCCGCTGCCGCCCGCTACAGCCGCATTCTGGCGCCGTTGGATGGCTCAAGGCGGGCAGAATGTGTCTTACCTGTCGCCACAAGGCTCATCGCGCACGACCAGGCCGAGCTTATCCTGGCACACGTCACGTCGCAGCCTTTCATTTTTAACCGCCTGATGCCCACCGGCGAAGAGCGCGCCATGGCAGCGCAGTTGGCGCGGCTCAATAGGGCCAGGGCTGAGGCATATTTCGAGGACCTCGCAACGCGCCTCGTGCGCGAAAGCTTCGCGCGCGAAGGCTTCGCATCGGATTTCGGAAGCGGAAACGGGGCTGTTGTGGAGACCGCTCTGCCCGTCAGCGACAACGTGGTGCTGACACTGCAGAACATGGTGGCCGACAAAGCAGTCGATCTCGTCTTACTCAGCGCGCACGGCCATTCGGCCCAGGGCCAATGGTCGTTTGGCAGCGTCGTTACCAACTTCGTTTTCTATGGGTCTGCACCTCTGCTGGTCGTTCAGGACTTGCCCCAACTGTTAAATCAGCAGCCGCTCGAAGAATTCGCACGCAGACCGGCGCTCCAAGGCGTTCAAAATTAGGCGTCTCGCTTAGGGCAATGTTGCGTAAACGCTCATTTAGCCGCCAATCGTTTGACGCGCGGTGCTTTATGCGATATGGTCGGTAGTGAATTTACAAGTTCTGCACTGGGAAAAACGTCATCCGAAACGTCAGCCGTCCAGACATTTGTGCTCTGGGCGGTTTTTTTTTGGCAGCGGTCACCCACGTACAGGCGCGCCGGCAACGGCGCGAATAGCCAGAAGGAGAAATACACCATGGCACAAACAGAAAACGGAACGATCAAGTGGTTCGACGCCCGCAAGGGATATGGTTTCATTCAGCGCGACAACGGCGAAGACGTCTTCGCCCACGCCAACGAGATGGCCGATCCCACAGCGCGGCTGCCCGAAGACAATGAGCGATTTGCCTTCGAAGTAGTCCAGGGCCAGAAAGGGCCGGCGGCAAAAAACATGCGCCGCCTGTCTGAGTAACAATGAGTAAGGAGCCGCTCACCATCGCCGACGACCTGGTCGTCGACATGGCCTACGTGCTCCGCTCGCAGACCGGTCGCGAAATCGACCGGTCTGACGGGCCACTGACCTTCATCCAGGGTCAAGGGCAGCTCGTGCCCGGCCTGGAAGCCGCGCTCTATGGCATGAGCAGCGGTGAGGAGAAAGAGATCGTCGTAGCTCCGGACGAGGGTTATGGCGAGTATGACGAGGACGGCCTGCAGCAAGTGCCGCGCAGCGCGCTGCCGGCTGGAGCCACTCCCGACCTGGGACAGGGGCTGCGGCTGCGCAACCGCAAAACGGGCGAGCAGTACGAGGCATACGTGGTTGAACTTGGTCCCGATCACATCGTTCTGGACTATAATCACCCGCTCGCAGGCCAGACGTTACATTACGAGGTGCGCATCGTAGACGTGCGGCAGGGAACGGCGTAGGTCCATTTTGTAAATCGACGCCGGCGGTCGATTTTGTAAATCGACCCACATAGGTAGCGCATGACCATCATCGACATCAGCCGCACGCTTGTGGGAGGGACGGCGGTTTGGCCGGGGGACGTGGCGTTCCAGCTAGAGCCTAACCTGGAGATAGCGCTCGGCGCGAGTGTGAATTTGGCGAGCGTTAATCTAAGCGTGCACACGGGGACGCACGCCGACGCGCCGTATCATTTTGCGCAGGATGGGGCGACGATGGAGGCCGTGTCGCTGGACGCCTACTGGGGGCCGGCGCAGGTGGTAACGGTGTCCAAGGAGGGCGGGGCGCTGGAACCGGGCGATTTCGATGGGTATGACCTGTCGCGTGCGCCGCGACTCCTGGTGCATTCGGCGGCAAGCGAGCTGGACCAGTCGGTCTTTCCAAAGCAGTTTGTCTACCCGAGCCCCGCGCTGGCGGAACACCTGGCGCAGGCGGGCATCGTTCTGCTGGGCACAGACGCGCCGTCGATGGACGCGGAGGACAGCAAGACGCTGGAAGGACACCACGCGCTGCGCGCGCAGGGGATCGCCATTCTGGAATGGCTGGACCTGAGCGGCGTCGCGGATGGCGTTTATGAGCTGGCGGCGCTGCCATTGAAGATTGCGGGTGGCGATGGCAGCCCTGTACGCGCTGTGCTACGGACGCAGTGATGGAGAAACGGCAACTGCGGTGACACAGAGTTTCACAGAGATCTGCACGGAGATTCACAGGTGGGATACGAGACGACTCTGGCATCGTGATCCCCAGTGTATCTCTGTGAAAAATCTCTGTGTGCCTCTGTGAAACCGCTTTTGAGGAATGTTAGCCGATGACTGATCTACAAAGAGCCACCGAACTCGACGCCGAGGACGAACTGGCTGATTTTGCGGACCGCTTTATCGTCGAGGATCCGGAGCTAATTTACCTGCTCGGCAACTCGCTCGGCCGCCTGCCGCGGGCGACGGTGGCGCGGGTGGAGGAGGTGGTTGGCGGCGAGTGGGGGGAGCGGTTGATTCGCGGTTGGAGTCAGGGCTGGATTGAGCTGCCGCAGCGCGTGGGACAAAAGTTGGGGCAGCTGATTGGCGCGCGGCCGGACGAAGTGATCATCGCGGATTCGACTTCAGTGAATCTTTATAAGGCAGTGGTCGCCGCGCTGGGCCTGAGACCAGGGCGCGGGAAAGTGGTGACGGATGATTTGAACTTTCCGTCGGATGTGTATATTTTGCAAGGGGCGTTGGGGGAGACCCTTCACTCCGAAGACTTCGTTCAGGGCGACGATTCCTCCGTCATTCTGAGGACGTCTGCGCCCGATGAATCTCGCGTCCTGCAAATTGCCCGCTCGCCGGATGGCGTGCATGGGGCGGTTGAGGCCTTGGAGCAGGCGATTGACGAAAATACGGCGCTGGTGGCGTTGAGCCACACCTGCTTCAAGAGCAGCTACGTTTATGACATGGCGGCGATCACGCGCATGGCGCATGAGGCGGGGGCGCTGGTGGTATGGGACCTGAGCCACAGCGTGGGAGCGGTGACCGTGGATCTGGAGGCGGCGGGAGCGGATTTCGCGGTGGGCTGCACTTATAAGTATCTGAGTGGCGGGCCCGGAGCGCCGGCCTTCCTCTACGTCCGCCACGACTTGCAGGAGCAGGCGCAGAATCCCATTTCGGGCTGGATGGGGCAGGCGCGGCCGTTTGACTTTGGGCTGCGCTACGAGCCGGCGGCAGGGTTACGGCGCTTCCTGACGGGCACGCCGGCCATTTTGTCGCTGGCGGCCATCGAGCCGGGCGTGGATCTGCTGCTGGA
>JAICPS010000671.1 GCA_025929715.1 Anaerolineae bacterium
ATCCTTTGCGCTGCCCGATGGTGTAATAAGCCAGTCCGTCGTGCTGCCCCAGGACGCTCCCATCCTGGCCCACGATGGGGCCTGAGGTAATCGTCTTTCCCGCGTGTTCCCGCAAAAATCGGCGATAATCGCCGTCGCCCAGGAAGCAGAGGTCCATACTTTCCTTTTTATCAGCAATTGGCAAATCTAACAGCGCCGCTATCTCGCGCACCTCGCGCTTCTCGTATTCGCCGACGGGGAACAGTACCTGCGCCAGCTCTTCCTGGCCCAGCACGTGCAGGACGTAGGACTGGTCTTTGCTTTCGTCGACGGCCTTCAACAGCCTGTACTCCCCATTTTCATAGCGCACGCGGGCGTAGTGGCCTGTCGCCATATAGTCAGCGCCTAGCGCACGGGCGCGATCTAACAGGTAGCTGAAACGAATCTCGCGGTTGCACTCGATGCAGGGATTGGGCGTGCGGCCGCGCGCGTGTTCGTCGATAAAGAATTGCACGATGGTGCGCCGGAAATAGTCCTGGACGTCCAGCACGTAGAAAGGAATGCCAAGCTGGTTGGCGACGCGACGAGCGTCGGCCATCTGGTCCGGCGTGCAGCAACGGTTCAGCGGCGCGTCGGGTCCGCGACCCGGCTCGCTCCACAGGCGCATCATCATACCGATGACTTCGTAATTCTGTTGCACCAACAAGGCAGCCGCCACCGAGCTATCGACGCCGCCGCTCATGGCGACGACGACGCGCGGCCTCTTGCCGTTGCCTTGTGCCGTGTTATCTGCTCTAAACTCAGGCATACTGAAAACTAAACTCTCGTAGGGTTGCGATTATGCGTGGCATCGTTTCGAGCACGTAATCGACATCGTCATCTGTGTTCTGCTGGCCGACGGTCAGCCGCAGCCCGCCGCGAGTCCACTCATCGCCCAGGCCAATGGCCTCTAGAATCGCAGAAGGTTTCGGATTGCCCGTGCTGCAGGCCGAGCCGCTGCTGGCGGCGATTCCCGCCGCGTCGAGATGGATCAGCAGGTCGTTGCCGCTGATGCCGCGAAAGGCAAAGCTGGCGTTATGCGGCAGGCGCTGCTCTGGGTGTCCGGTCAATACGCAATCGTCGCCGATCTGCAGGATACCGTCGATCAGCCGGTCGCGCAGATGGCAGTAATGGGCGACGTTGGCTTCGCGCTCCTCCATTGCCAGCCGGAAGGCTTCTGTCGCGCCGACGGCGTAGGGCACGTTCACCGTTCCGGCGCGCCGACCATCTTCCTGCCCGCCGCCGGTGAGCGCGGCGACCAGATTCACGCCCTTGCGGGCATAAAGGAATCCGACGCCCTTGGGACCGTAAAACTTGTGCGGCGCAAAGCTGACGAGGTCGATAGGCAGGCGGGCCATGTCCCACTCGCGAACGGCGGCGGCCTGAATGGCGTCTGTGTGAAACAGAACGCCGCGGGAATAGGCCAGGTTGCCAATCTCCTCGATCGGTTGTAGCGTGCCAATCTCGTTGTTGGCGGCCATGATGCTGATGAGCGCGGTGTCGGGGCGAATGGCCTCGGCGACCTGTTGCGGATCGACCCGTCCATATTGGTCGACGGGCAGGACGGTGACCGCGAAACCGGACTGCTGCTGCAACTGTTTGGCCGTTTCCAGGACGGCTTTGTGCTCTATGGCCGAGGTGATCAAATGGTTGCCACGCCCACCGACCCGCGCGGCCCACATCACGCCGCGGATGGCCAGGTTGTCGCTTTCCGAACCACAACCGGTGAAAATGATTTCATCCGGCCGGGCATTCAGCAGCCCGGCAATCATCCGCCGGGCGCTATCTGCGGCATGTTCCGCCTGCCGTCCAAAATGGTGTGACGACGACGGATTGCCGTATGTCTCGGTCCAATAAGGCAGCATGGCCTGCACCACGCGCTCGTCAACAGGCGTGGTGGCGCCGTGATCCAGATAAATATGTCGCTCGCTCATTACTCGTACCAAATTCAAAGTGCAACAATGATGTTAGCTTATAATGTTACATTATCGAGAGGGAATTAGCGAAAGTTGATATGGGATGTTAATAGGGGAATTGGTGTAGGGTGATGACTCGCGAAGTTACAATATATTTCGCTTGGGCAGAAGGGTTGGAAAGGAACTTTGCACTCCGACGTGTGTTCGCGACGGTCGGCCAATTCGACTATGGAGTAAAAGATTTTACCGTCGTGCATTCGCTAGAAAATTATGTGGAGTATGGTTCTGAAGTTGAAGATGGCCTACCTGATGCCAAAATCGCAAAAGGAGTTATTTTCCGTGGAGTACATGAGAACGAACTCTACATGCGTGTTGTCG
>JAICPS010000591.1 GCA_025929715.1 Anaerolineae bacterium
ATAGCTCGCATCCGGCGCAAGCTGCCTGCATCGTTGATCGTCATGATCCTGTCGTCACTGGTTGTCGCCGCGTTTGGGCTGCAAAATCAGGGCGTAGACGTGATCGGCCAACTGCCGGCCAATCTGCCGCCTCTGGCCGAGCTTCCGCTATTCGACCTGGACGTCATTGGGCGGCTATCGAGTGGCGCGCTGGCGGTAGGCGCCATTGGCCTGGTGCAAACCGTGGCTATGGCGCGGTCGATTGCCACGCAGACGGGACAGCGGCTGGATAGTAACCAGGAATTTGTCGGCCAGGGGTTGGCCAACATTGCTTCCGGCTTTTTTTCAGGCTTTGCCACTGCCGGCTCGTTTTCACGCTCAGCTGTTAACCTGGAGGCCGGGGCCAGGACGCCAATGTCAGCAATTTTCTCGGGCGTTTTCGTGCTGTTAGCCATGTTCGTGCTGGCGCCGCTGGCGGTCTTTCTGCCTCGCGCCGCTCTGGCGGGTGTTCTGGTAGTCATCGGCCTAAGGTTGGTAGACCGGGCGGAAATCGGCCGTATTCTGAGGAGCACGCGGGGCGACGGCCTGATCATGATAGTGACCTTTATGGGCACAATGCTTTTGCCCATAGAATTTGCAGTGATGGCCGGAATTTTGCTCTCGTTTGTACATTACACGCTCCGGACAAGTATGCCTGACGTGCACCAGGTATTGCCTGACGATGAATTCCATCATTTCCAACACCAGCCGGGCAAAGATAATTGCCCGCAGTTGAGTGTTATAGATATCCTGGGCGATCTCTATTTTGGGGCTGTCAATCATATCGAGGAAAAGATCCTACGGCATCTGGCACAGAACCCGGACCAGCGTTTCCTTCTAATCCGCATGAACAACGTTAACCATTGCGATTTCAGTGGGATCCACATGTTGGAAAACGTCGTGAAGGCGTACCGAGAGGCAGGCGGCGACGTGTTCCTTGTGCGAGTGAAGGGTCACCTCGCGGAGTTTATGAAGGCGACCGGTTTTTACCGGTTTTTGGGCACGGAGAATTTCCTGACGGATGACGAAGCGATTGGGCATATTTTTCACCACGTACTCGATCCGGCTGTTTGCATTTATGAGTGCCCGGTGCGCGCTTTTCGCGAATGTCAAAACCTGCCTAAGCGGGTGGACCTCGTGCAGATTCCGCACTATCGCGAGGTGCCTGATCAGAGTATCATTCGCGTCGAGGCGCTCGAGTTGTGGCGGAAAATGCGCGGACCGAACGAGGCGAAGTCTCCGTTAGTGCTCGACGTGCGGGAGCCACGCGAATTTAAGCAAGGACATATCCCCAACGCGCAACTGGCGCCGCTACCGACAATTCTTTCCGAAAACGTGAAACTGCCGAATGACCGCCAGATCGTGCTGGTTTGCCGCAGTGG
Source organism: Anaerolineae bacterium (assembly GCA_025929715.1). GTDB lineage: Bacteria > Chloroflexota > Anaerolineae > Promineifilales > Promineifilaceae > JAAYYY01. The sequence goes on from JAICPS010000591.1 coordinate 1,401, forward strand.
GCGGCGCAGCAAACGCGCGGCGTATGCCCTGCAGAAGATTGGCTGTATGAACGTGGCGATTCTACACGGCGGTATGGTGGGCTGGGAGGCTGCGGATCTCCTGGAGGCGGTCGATGATATTAACCACGAGTAAGCCAGAGCGTGAAACGGCGACCGACGAGCGGAGACCGTCCAGAAACATCGGGTTGGACCTGGTGAGGGTTACCGAGGCGACGGCGATCAAAGCAGGCCGGCTCATTGGATCGGGCAAGCGTGAAGATGCCTATCGTGTCGCGTCTGGGGCGATGTGCCGGGCGCTTGAAGAGGTCGATATTGACGGCACTATCGTTATCGGCGAAGAAGGGCGGCTTGGCGGATTGACGCCACTCGATACAGGCCAGAAGGTCGGCAGCGGCGAGGGGCCCGTGGTCGACGTGGTGGTGGATCCAATTGACGGGACAGAGTTGTTGATACGCGGACATCCCGGTGCATTGTCCCTGGTAGGGATCGCGCCGCGAGGAGCGATGTTCTCGCCCGCACCGGCCGTCTACATGGAAAAAATCGTTGTCGATGTGGACGCGGCGCATGCATTGGTGCGCGAGTGCATGGATGCACCGGCAGCGTGGACTTTGGCGTTGGTCGCGCGAGTTAAGAAAAAGGCGGTGCGCGATCTGAGTGTGATTGTCCTGGATAGACCGCGTCACCTGGATCTGATCGAGGAGATCCGCTCGGCTGGCGCGCGCATCTTGTTGCGCGATGAGGGCGACGCGGAAGGCGCTCTGCTCACCGCGACGCCAGGTACAGGAGTGGATGTGCTGATGGGGGTCGGCGGCGTATCAGAGGGTGTCATTGCTGCCTGTGCGGTAAAGGCGATGAACGGGGCAATGTTGGCGCGACTAGCGCCGCAGACCGAACAGGAGCGAGCGGAGATTGTAGCGGCAGGAATGGATCCCAAGCGCGTTTTTACAGCCGACGATCTTGTCGGGGGAAATGAGATCTTTTTTGCAGCCACGGGCATCACGGACAGCTCGTTGCTGACGAGTGTCCAGTATGATGGGCGAAAGGTAGAGACGCATTCGCTCTTGCTTCGCTCTGAAACGCGCACGCGACGTTTTATTCGCATGGAGTACGTGCTGGGTGACGGAGAGGATGGCGACGACTGAGCTATTTCAATTAGAGACTGGAGACTGACCAAACTTCGTTCGGGCGAGATTGGGAGCATTCTAATTATTCGGCAAGCGACAGGGCCTGCTGCACAGCGGCGTAAGCATCGACGATACCATAACCGAACGTGTTGTTAGGCACGGTCTGGTCAGCGGAGCAGGGCGTGGGCTCGTTCACGAGAGGCCGCGCAGTTTCTAAAAGTATCTGCTCGGTGCGGGTCACATTGCCAATGAGCTCGGGGTTCGCCGACCATATTAGAGCAACGACGCCGGCAACGTGTGGACCGGCCATCGAGGTGCCTTGCCATAGATGGTATCTGTCACCGGGAAAGGCAGAGAGTATGTCGAGCCCGGGAGCCA
>JAICPS010000082.1 GCA_025929715.1 Anaerolineae bacterium
AACGCTCTCGCGCGCGACTTTGCGCATTTCGGCGGGAATGGCAGCGGCGGTGAGGGCGCGGGGAGCGTAGCCGATGTCGTGCATGAAGATGTAGGCCCAGATGGTGACGATGGCCAGCAGGAGGGCGCGGACGCCGTAGGGGATCGCCAGGTCGAGGTTGCCCAGTAAGCCGCCGCCGACCGTGCCGACGAGCATCAGCGCGTTGGTGATGATCGCGGCGCGAGCGAAGACGTTTTCGAGCTCGCCTTCATAGTTCACGGCGTTGAGGGCGTCTACGAGCCAGGCCTCGACGGCGCCGGAATAGAGCGCGAAGCCGAGGCCGAGAAACACGGACATGATGCAGAACCACAACAAGCCGCCGCCCATGAGGGAAACGGCTACATAGCCGAGCGTCCCGGCGCAGAGCACCGCGGTGCTGAGCAGGAAGGAGGTGCGCCGGCCGCTGGTATCGGCGACGACGCCGGTGGGGATCTCAAAAATGACCATCGCGCCGGTGTAAACGGAATTGGCGACGAAGACGCCAAAAATGTCGAGTCCGGCGTCCAGTAGGAAGAGGGTGTTGACGCCCCAGATGAGGGAGGCAGAGAGGGTGTAGAGGCTGACGATGGTTATGTAGGTGCGGATGACGCGCCCTGAATCTATCGTGGTTTGCACGTTCATAATTCCCCTTACCCACCCTCACCTTTCCGGCAAATCAGCGCGCTGGTAGTAACTTTGCACGATACACGGTGCGTTTGTGACAGTGCTGGGCATGCACGTTTACGATGGGAGTCGAACCCAATTGCGCGGCCCCTCACGCTGCCAGAGCCGGTTTTCACCGGTGGTTTGCGCTCGCCTTTGCCAGATTAGTTACCAACTCGTTTTTATTCCAGTAGATCGGTGTTCCAGTTTAACTCCTGCACGCGCGTGTCTAACTCGCGATGTTCGGCTGCCAGTTCATCGGCGCGCTGCTGGATGCTGCGGACGTCGACGGTGCTTTCGAATTTCAGTTCTGATCGCATGTACCGATCCTGGTGGACCGCGGCTGCCTGCCCCAGGCCGCGATACAGGGCCTGGCGCACGCGCAAAACGTCTCGAATGGCGAGCGCATCGCTGATGGTGAGATCGTCGTCGAATGGCGTCGCCGCATTGGTGCGGTTGATACGCTGAATAAGTTCCTGTAGCTGCCGCGCGACGCGTTCGCTCTCCTGAAGCAGCTGCGCCGGATCTTCGGCCGGCTCATCGCCTTCCTGAACCCTGGCGTTGCGATAGAGGCGTTCCTTTATTTGCTCCAAGCGCTTCTGGTTGTCGGCTCGGGCAATGAGCGCTTCCGCAAGTTTCACAGGTTGGATTCCTCCTTCGTGTAAAAGGGTAATAAGTGCGAGAGGTATTATGCCGGAAATTTAGGGGATTACAATGGGAGAAGTGGGCGGCTGGAGGACTAGAGGTTGACCGAACGAAGATCGGTCAAAGTTGGAGATTAAGTTGGGAGATTGGGAGATTGGTCCTATTGGCCTTGTTTTCGATTGCGCTAAATTCACGGTTTCTTCACAAACGCATTGTTCTATGTTACAATTCACGCTGCGTTCACAAAAAAATCTCTCAGCCAGTGATAGGAGGGCCAGGCGCAATGAGTTTGAATATGTTGACGAGTGAAGTGTTGAAGCGTGACATTAGCACGGGGACGCGGGTTCCGGGAATTGGTGGGTATGATGTGGAGGATAGCGGGAACGGGCCGCGCTTTTTGGTGCGGCGGGGCGGGGCTGACGGGACGATGTTGTCGCAGTCGACGATTTCTCGCCTGAGCAGTGAGGCGGACGAGAACAACATGGTGACGGGGTCGCTGAATCTCCTGGTGAAGTATATTCCGACGGAAGTGATCACGCTTTATGTGGCCACGCTGTCGGCGACGCCGGCGCTGCAGGAGGTCTTTCCACGGGTACAGACGGGAGACATTTACTGGGGCTTTACGATTATCACGCCACTGCTGCTTTTCCTGGTCTACGTGAATAAGCGGGCGACGGCGGGGCTGACGCCGGTGCCGACCGCGCAGGAATGGCCGTGGTGGAAGCTGTTCGCCGCGACGGTCGCTTTCATGGTATGGGCGCTGGCGGTGCCGGGCAACCCGTATGTCTCTGGCGACACGGCTGCGGTTCTGGCGGCGCTGGGGGCGGTGTTTATTTCGATGATATTGAATTTGTTGGAGCCGGTGTTTGAGGGGCGGTGAGATAGGGGATTGGAGATTAGGGATTGGAGATTAGGGATTGAAGATTAATCTCTATTCTCCCAATCTCTAATCTCCACCTGCACGCGGGTGCCCGCGCCAAGCGTGCTCTCAATTTCCAGCGTGCCGCCGATAGCTTGTAGGCGTTCGCGCATGGAGTGGAGGCCGAGGTGCCCGGGGAAGGACTGGGCGGCGTCGAAGCCGCGCCCGTCGTCACAGATTTCGAGGAGCAGGCACCCGTTTTCGTGTTGGAGTGAGATTTCTACGCGGCGGGCGGCGGCGTGTCTGACGACGTTGTTTAGAGCTTCCTGCGCCACGCGATAGAGCGCTTCTTTGGCGGCGAGGGACAGCTCGGGCTCGGGCGCGAAGGAGATAGCCACCTCCAGCGAATGGCGCACGCGCAGCGCGTCAGCCTGGCGGGTGAGGGCGGCAACCAGCCCTTCGACTTCCAAGGATTCCGGACGCAGCTCAAAGATGAGGGCGCGCATTTCGGTGAGGGCGGCTTCGGCCAGGGAGAGAACGTAGTCGAGGGGCGCCGCGAGGGCCGAGGCCTGCTGGACATTGAGCTGGGCGCGGTCGACCATGGTGCGCGCGGTGCGCGAGCCGAGGGCGATGCCGTACAGCGCCTGGGACACCGAATCATGAAGGTCGCGCGCGAGGCGCTGGCGCTCCTGGAGAGCCGCGAGGGAGCGGGCCTGTTCGTAGAGGCGCGCGTTTTCGATGGCTACGGCGGCCTGGCTGCCGAAAGCGAGCGCGAGGTCGGCGTGATGCTCGGTGTAGTAGCCGGGCTGGTCGTGGCCAAAGGTGATCATGCCCACGACGCGGTTTTTATAGAGGAGCGGCACGGCGAGCAGGGAGCGCAGGCTGGCAAGCTGCTCGAGATACTCTTCATCGAGCCACTCGTACCACAACAGCGGCCGGTTGGCGCCGTTCGTGGGGTCGGCGATTATCACAGGCTTTGCAGTGTGGATGACCTGGTAATCCATGGTGCCTTCGCGCAGCGGGAAGTGGGACGGGAGCCGGCCGGCGCTGGCCGGGCTGCGGTAGGCGAGCAACTTGAGCGCCGAACCTGTTTCGTCCAGGCGCAGCACGGCGACGCCTTTGCTTTCCACGACGCCGCTCAACTGTTCGAGGATTTGCTCCAGTAACGGTTCCAACTCGAGCGTGGAGGCCAGGGAGCGGCCGATGTTGAGCAGACGGGCGCGGTGCTCCAGGGCCTGGGAGAGGCGGGACTGGTGATCTACGGTGATGAAGACGATCAGGGCGAGCAGCGTGCTAATGGACAGGGCGGCTCCGCGATATATGAGCAGGTTGTTTGCTATGGGGCCGCTCCAACCACCCAAGGGCGTCGCCGCCAGCTCCCACTGTTCGTCACCTACCTGCACGCGGGACAGGAGTGGATCGGCGTCGAACAGTTCGGGTGGGCCGCTGAAGACGTTTCCCGCGCCGTCGCGCAGGGCGAACTGCAGGTCTGCGACCTGCTGCGGTGCGCCGGGCTGCGGGGGACCAACACCGGCTTCGGCGAGGACCAAGGGTACGTCGAGCACGATGTTGACGAGGCCCCAGTAGCGCCCGTTGCGCTGCACGGCCTGGCGGGCGATGAGGCCGGTTCCGCCCTGGACGAGGTCTGTCGGACCGGTGAGCACGATTTCGCCGGTGACAATGGCCTGTTGGGCATCTACGCGGACGGCGGGCCGTTCGTCGAACAGGGGATTGTAGCCGAGGACGGACTCGTTGCCGGTGAGTGGGTAGACGTACTGTATGACGCTGCCGGGGCCGACGGCGATGTTGCGGATGCCATAGCCTCCGGCGGAGAGACCGGCGGCGTAGGTTGTAAAGAGTGCGGCGAAGTCGGCATTATCGGCTTCGGCTTGTACGAAGCTGTGTAGAGCCTGCAGCCGGGTGAGGCGCCGATTCATGATGGCGGTCAGGGCGTTGCCGCGCGAGGCGATTTCGACGGCGACGGCGGCGCGTTGCTCGTTTTGTAGTTGCAGCTCGTACCAGTCGCCGATGCGCCAGGCGAGAAAAAGGAGCAGGAGCAGGGTCGCCAACGCGGCAATCACAGCGCCGCTGCGGATGCTGCGCAGATAGGCCAATGGTTGAACCCTCCGGCGGGGCTACCCGCCGTAATTAACCACAGAGCACACAGAGGATTCCATGGAGAGCGAGCTTTGGAAAGCTCGGCTACTGCAGTTGATCGGAGATTATAGCGTCTTGGGTGGGTGAGATGCAATGGGCAGGGTGAAGAAGAAGGTGGAGCCGCGGTGGGGGTGGCTTTCGAGCCAGATCTGGCCACCCATGAGGGTGACGAGCTGGCGGCTGATGGCGAGGCCGAGCCCGGCACCGCCATGGCGGCGGGCGCCACTATCGCGGCGGGCGATACTATCGTGCCGCATGGTGTGTCGCTCGACCTGCGTGAAGGGTTGGAAGAGGCGCGCCTGTTCTTCGTAGGGGATGCCGATGCCGGTGTCGCGTACGGCGAAGCGCAAGAGGTCCGCGTCGCCGGCGCCACGCGCGATTGGAGTTACGTATAGGGTGACGGAGCCGGCATCGGTGAATTTGAGGGCGTTGGACAGGAGGTTGAGCAGGACCTGGCGCAGGCGGGCGGCGTCGCCGGTGATGACGGCGGGGACGGCGGCGCCGACGTGTGCTGAAAGGCGTAGACCCCTGGCTTCGGCTTGCGGTTGCAAGAGCCTGAGTGATTCGCGCACGCAATCGCGGAGATGCATGGGGCGCGGGTCGAGCTCCATTTTGCCTGCTTCTATTTTGGAGTAGTCGAGGATGTCGTCGAGGATTGCCAGCAGGCTGTCGCTGCCGGCCTTCAGCACTTCGATGCATTCCCTTTGTTCGGGGGTGAGCTGGGAGTCTTGTAAGAGCAGCGCAGCGCCACTGACAGCGTTGAGTGGGGTGCGCACTTCGTGGCTGACGTGGGCCAGGAAATCGGACTTGATGCGCGCGGCCTCTTCGGCGTCGCGGCGGGCCTGCGCCTCGGTGGCGCGCAGGGTTTGTAGCTCGGCGACGGCGTCGCGCAGCGCCAATTCCTGCTCGCGTGACTCGTTGTACGCGCCTTGAAAGTGACTGGCTTTGGTGCGTAGTAGAAGGCCCAGAGTGGACAACGCGATGACGAGGTATTCTGGTTGGAACACGTATCTCCTGTCCTTGGTTATGAGTTCATTTTAAGTGGGCGGGGATCAGAATCTACCCAACTTTGGTACTAATCTGGAGGACTGGAGAGTGGAGATTAGAGATTGGAGGATTGGGAGATTAGAGGGAGGTGAGATGGGCGCGGCGCCGCACGAACTTGACACCGTCAGTCCCATCCTCTATGATGTTCTCAAAAGATGACAATTCAGTCCCATTTTTTGAGAACCAGTTAATTAGGGCGGGTTTTGGCCGCACGATTTAGTTCCACGGCAGAGAACGTTCTGGAGGTACTTCTGCTGTTTGATGCCTCGCGACCGCAGTTGACTGCGGATGAAATTAGCCAGCTTATTGGCGCGCCACGTAGTACGACTTATCGCTATATTCGCACGTTGCGTGAGATCGGCTTTTTGGAGCGCACGGAGAGCGACGCCTTTCGGCTGGGTCCGCGGCTGTTGCAGTTTGCGCGGCTGGCGCGGCGGCAAGAGGACGTGGGCGTGGCGGCGCTTCCTATTATGGAAGAGCTGTGCCGGCAGACTCGAGAAACAGTTTTGCTGACGCGTATTTCGAATGGGCACGCGGTGTGCATCGAGCGGGTGGAGACGTCACAAGCGGTACGCATTAGTTTTGAGCGCGGGCATATTCAGCCGCTGCACGCGGGGGCCTCGTCTAAGATTTTGCTGGCATATGCGGAGCCTGGCCTCGTGGAGGCGTATCTGGCCGCGCCACTGCCGGCGTTTGGGATGAATATCGTGACGGATGCAGAGCAATTGCGCGAGCAGCTGGCGGAGATTCGGCGTCTTGGTTATTGCCTGACCGAAAGTGAGGTGGATGAAGGCGCGACGGAGGTCGCCGTGCCGGTGTTGGATGAGCGTAAGCGGCTGGTGGCGGGTCTGAGCTCGGCGGGGCCGACGTTTCGGATGGGAGCGCAAGTGGTGGAAAGGCATGTACAGTTGCTAAGGGAGGCGGCGGGGAGGATTACGGCGGAATTGTAAGCGGAATGGGCGTCGATTTACAAAATCGACGTACGTGACGATGGGAAAGGAGGTGTGTGGGTAGGTTGAACTGGTGTTCGTTTCTGGTGAACGACGTCCCATGGAATGGGCGAAGTCGTTCCTACGAAGGGAGGAGATTGATGATGAAGCGATTAAGCGTACTGCTGTTGGTGTTGTTGGTGCTGGCGCTGGGCGCTTGCTCGCCGGCGGAACCGACGCAGGAGCCGGTAGAGAGTGGAGAGCAAGAGCTAGAGCAAGAGGAGGAAGCGGCTGAAGAGCCGGCGGCTGAGGAAGAGCCGGCGGCTGAAGAGGAAGCGGCTGAAGAGCCGGTAGTCGAAGGGGAGCCGGTTAGTGGGGGGACGCTGAATGTGGCTTTTCAGAATGAGTGGTCGGGGTTGGACCCGCACACGGTCAGTTCTTATTCCAGTTACCAGATTCTGAATAACGTCCTGGAAGGGCTCACTTTTTATGATGACGAGCTGAATTTGCAGCCGTGGCTGGCGGAGTCGTGGGAGCAGTCGGAAGACGGGCTGACGTGGACGTTCCAGCTGCGGGAGGGGGTGATGTTCAGCAATGGGCGCGAGATGACGGCGGAGGACGTAAAGTTCAGCTATGAGCGGCTGATTGACCCGGCGACGGGCGCGGGGAACGCGGGGCGCGTGGGACCGCCGGAGACGCAGATTGAGGTGATTGACGATTACACGGTGGCGATCACGCATCCGGAACCGTTCGGCATCTTCCCGCAGTCGATTGGCTTTGATAAGTCTACGGGCATCGTGGCCCGTGAGAGTCTGGAGGAAGACGGCACGATCAGCGTACCGATAGGCACCGGGCCGTTCCAGATTACCGAAGTGCAGGGCACGACGCGACTGGTGCTGGAGCGTAATGAGAATTATTGGCAAGATGGTTTGCCTTACCTGGATTCGATCATCATCGAGCCGATTCCGGACGACACGGTGCGCGAGACGGCGCTGCGCAGCGGCGACGTAGATTGGATCCTGGCGATTGCGCCACAAAACTTCCAGGCGCTGCAGGACGATCCGAACGTGGTGGTGGAGACGGCGCCGCAGCTTTCTTATGACTACATCGGCATCAATACGACGCGAGAGCCGTTTGACGACGTGCGCGTGCGGCAGGCTATCGCCTACGCCATCGACCGCGAGCAGTTGTGCGAATTTGGCTATTATGGCCTTTGCGACCCGCTGCAGGGGCCAGTGGGCATGGGCAGCCCGTGGTTCTTCGAGTACGCGCCCTATGAGCGTGACGTGGAGCGGGCGCGTGAGCTGCTGGCGGAGGCGGGTTATCCGGACGGCTTTGAAATGGAGCTGTTGCCGACGGTGGAATATGGCGAAACGGTGCGCGCGGCGCAGGCGCTGCAGCAACAGCTGGCGGAAGTGGGCATCACGTCGACGATCAACGCCCCTGAATGGACGCAATGGCTGGAGCTGGAAGGCAACTTCATGTATGACGCCTATATCTGCAACTGGAATGGGCTCATCGACGCGGACCAGTATTACTACTTGCAGCACCACACGGGGCTGGTTTTTAACTTCACGGGTTACAGCAACGAAGATTTTGACGCGCTGGTGGAAGAAGGGCGCTCGATAAGCGACTTTGACCAGCGGTATGAGATCTATGAGCAGGCGAACCAGATCCTGGTGGACGAGGCGCCTTACGTGTACATGTACAACAAGCGCGAAATCCGCGCCTGGGCGCCACACGTGCACGGCTTTACGGTGCGGCCGGATCAGGCGAATAATTTTTGGACGGTGTGGGTGGAGGAGTAGTGTGTAGAGTGTGGCGTGTAGCGTGTGGAGTGTAAGAGCCCACACGCTACACTCCACAGGTCACACTCCACAGAAAATGAACACGCGCTACATCATCCAACGCCTGCTTCTGGCGCTCGTCGTCGTGCTGGGGGTGTCGTTTGTTGTTTTTCTGATCATCCACCTGGTGCCGGGGGATCCGGCGCGGGTGATTCTGGGCGTGCAGGCGAATGAGGGGAATGTGGCAGCTTTGCAGGAGCGGCTGGGGTTGAACCGGCCGTTCCTGGAGCAGTATGGAAGCTGGCTGTGGGGGGTGCTGAACGGCGATTTTGGGCGCAGCCTGATCACGCGGCAGGAGGTGGCGCCGCAACTGGCGCGACGGCTGCCGGCGACGCTGCAACTGGCGGGCGCGGCGCTGGTCATTGGCATGCTGATTGCCTTTCCGGCGGGCATCATCTCGGCGCTGAGGCCGGGCAGCAAGACGGACGTCTTTACTTCTGTGCTGAGCCAGGTGGGTGTGGCGGTGCCGGATTTCTGGATGGGCATTATGCTGATCCTGCTTTTTTCGCTGACGTTGGGCTGGCTGCCGTCGCGCGGCTACACGCCGCTGAGCGAGAATTTCATGGACTGGCTGGCGCACATCATTCTGCCGGCGGCGACGCTGGGAGTAATCAGCGGCTCGATCCAGACGCGCTTCATTCGCAGCGCGATGCTGGAGGTGATGAACGAGAATTACATTCGCACGGCGCGGGCCAAGGGGCTGAGCGAGCGGCTGGTGATTACGCGCCACGCGCTGCGCAACGCCATGATTACCATCGTGACGATTATTGGCCTGCAAATCACGGCTCTGCTCAGCGCCGTGGTGGTGGTGGAGGTGGTTTTTGGTTGGCCCGGGCTGGGCAGGCTGGCCCTGAATTCGGTCCTGGACCGCGACTATCCGCTGTTGCAAGGGGCGGTGTTGGTCATTGCGGTGTTGTTGACGTTGGTGAATTTGTTGGTGGATTTGGTTTACTTTTTCTTGGATCCGAGGATTGAATATGCTTAACCATGACATACTCCATCGTAGCCCGTGACCCTATCACCCACGAACTCGGCGTCGCCGTGCAGACTTGTAATCTGGCGGTGGGGACGTGGGTGCCGTGGGCAGAGGGCGGGGTGGGAGCGGTGGCGACGCAGTCGATGGCCGAGCGCTCTTATGGCACGCTGGGGCTGGACCTGATGCGCGGGGGGATGGCGGCGCCAGAGGCGCTGGCGGCGCTACTGGCAGTGGACGAGCAGCGTGATTTGCGGCAGATCGCGATGGTGGACGGCGAAGGGCGGCTGGCGCAGCACAACGGGCTGCGCTGCCTGCCAGAAGCGGGGATGGCGGGCGGCGAGGGCTTTTCGACGCAGGCGAACATGATGGTGCGCGACACCGTGTGGGGTGCGATGGCCGAGGCCTATGAGCAGGCGCCGGGCGATATTGCGGAGCGGATGCTGGCAGCTCTGGACGCCGCGGAGGGGGAGGGCGGCGACATTCGCGGGCAGCAGACGGCGGCGTTGCTGGTCGTGGGGCCGGAACGCTCGCCAATTCCGCTGATCGATCTGCGCGTGGACCACCACCCGCAGCCGCTGTGGGAGCTGCGCCGGCTTCTGCGGCTGCATCGCGCTTATGACGGCGAATACGCGATTACCGACCTTGTGGCGCGTGGGGAGGAGGAGAAGGCGTATGAGCTGGTGCAGAAGGTGCTGGAGTGGGCGCCGGGCGAAGATTATCTGCGTTATCTGTGTGCGATTCACCTGGCGGGCGGGCTGAACCGGCGGGAGGAGGCGCTGCCGCTGCTGCGCCCGCTGATTGCCGAGCGTCCCATGTGGCTGGAATATTTGCGCCGCGACGCGGCCGCCAATCTGTTTGGCCCACCGGGCACGAGCGCGGCGCTTTACCGGATGCTGCAAGAGGAGACGAGCTGAATGGCCGAGACAGCTGCTCGTTCCGCCCGTCCCGTGCAGGTTGAGCAGGAAAAACCGCGCGGTTACTGGGAAGACACGCTGCGCCAGCTGCTGCGCCATCGCGTGGGCATGCTGGGCGTGGTCCTCGTCGGGATTCTGATCGTGATCGGCGTGCTGGGACCTTATCTCGCGCCGTACGATCCCAACGCCATCGACGCGCGGGCGCGTTTTGCGCCGCCGTCGGCCGCGCACTGGCTGGGCGCGGACGATTTTGGACGAGATATTCTCAGCCGCATCATGCACGGCGCGCGGGTGTCGCTGCAGGTGGGCGCCATTGCCGTGGGCATCGCGGCAACGGTGGGCTCGCTGCTGGGGCTGGTCGCGGGCTATGCCGGGCGCTTATTGGACGAGGTGATCATGCGCGCGATGGACGTGCTGTTTGCCTTTCCGGCCATTTTGCTGGCGATTGCGATCCTGGCGGCGCTGGGGAAGGGGGTGGCGAACGCGATGATCGCCATCGGCATCGTCTATATCCCTATTTTTGCGCGCATCGCGCGGAGCTCGGTGCTGACGATTCGCGAGGAGGAGTTCATCGAAGCGGCGCGCTCTTGCGGGGCGACGGACGGGCGCATTTTGTTCCGGCACATTTTGCCCAACGCCATGGCGCCGCTGATCGTGGAGACAACGTTGAGCCTGGCGTTTGCCATTCTGGCGGAGGCGGCGCTCAGCTTTTTCGGCCTGGGGGTGCAGCCGCCGGACGCAAGCTGGGGGCGGATGTTGTCGGAAGGGCGCGCCTATTTCCAGCAGTCGGCGTGGATGGCGCTATTTCCGGGCCTGGCGATCATGCTGACGGTGATGGGCTTTAATTTTCTGGGAGATGGGCTGCGGGATGCGATGGATCCGAGTTTGCGGGGGAAGCGTTGACGGGCGCACAACCGGGCGCGAGGGCCGAAGACGGCTATAGACACCGGCGCGAGCAAAGCAGACTGCCCGAGCAAAAGGGGCAGATTACACAGAGCTACACAGAGATTTTGCACAGTGGTACACAGAGGCGGGCTGTTGTTGAAAGGTGGGTGGCGCTGCCGGCGCTGGCTCTGCTTTCGGGTTCCGGACTGCTGCTTGAGGTGGCGCTGACGCGGCTGTTTTCGACGCTTTATTACCCGCCGACGGTGTTTGCGGTAATTTCGTTGGCGGTGTTGGGGCTGGGGTTGGGGGCGGCGCTGGTGACGGCGCGGCCGGGGTGGCGCGAGGCGCGTTATACCTCGCTCTATGGCGCGGCTGCGGGGTTGAGCACGCTGCTGGTGGCGGCGGTTGCGGTGTGTACGGCGGGGCTGGACTTGTTGCCGCTGCTGTTGCTATTAGTAGCGGCGCCATTTGTGTTTATCGGTATGGCGGTTGCCGTGATTTTTGCGGATTACGCGGAGGCCAGCACGCGGCTGTATCTGGCGGATCTTGTGGGGGCAGGGCTGGGCGCATGGCTGGCTGTGCCGCTGTTGGACGTGTTGGGTGGGGTGAATGGTGTGTTGGGGGCGGCGATGGGGCTTGGATTAGGGGCGGTGATATTGGCGATTGGAGGACTGGAGATTGGAGGTTGGAGATTAGGGATTCCGGTTGCGGTCCTGGTGATTGGTATGCTGGTGTTGGGGGCGAACTTGGGTGCGGGGTTTTTGGGGGTTGATATGGGGCAGTTGGAGAAGCCGATTGAGGAGAGTTTGGATGGGGGTGGAACGATTGTGGCGACGCGGTGGGATGCTTTTGCGCGAAGTGACCTGGTTGCGCCGGGGGATGGAGGGGCTTACGAACTGTATATCGACGGGGCGGCGGGTTCGGTGATGCCGCCGGCGACGGATAATGAATTTTTGTATCGCGATATTGGCTTTTTTCCGTTCGCCACAGAGCAGCCGGAGCGGGTGTTCGTGATTGGGCCGGGCGGCGGGCTGGACGTCTGGTTTGGGCTGGAGAGCAGGGCGGAGGAGATTGTGGCGGTGGAGGTAAACGAGGCTAGCGTGGAGCTGGTGCGCGAGTTTGCGGCGTATAACGGTGACCTGTACGGTCAGCCGGGCGTGCGCGTGGTGGGCGACGAGGGGCGCAGTGTGCTGCGGCGGGAGGGGCAGCAGTATGACCTGATTTTTATGTCGCAGGTTGTAACACTGGCGGCGGAGCGCCAGGGCTACGCGCTGGTGGAGGAGAGCGCGTATACGGTAGAGGCGTTCAGGGATTATTTTGAGCATTTGAGCCCGGACGGCATGCTGGCGCTGAAGTTGTATGACGAACCAACGTTGACGCGGGCGCTGGGTACGGCGTTGGCGGCGCTGCGGGGGGACGGGGCGATGAGTGATGCCGGACCTCTTTCAGACGCCGATGCGCTGACGCATGTGATGGCCTTTGTGGATCCGCGTTCGGACCCGCCTATTCCGCTGCTGATGGTGCGCAAGAGCGCGTTCAGCCGGGAGGACAGTTTGAGCCTGGGTGCGGTGGCGCAGCAGGTGGGCTTTGTACCGCTCTTTCTGCCGCATGTGTTGGCAGAGCC
>JAICPS010000607.1 GCA_025929715.1 Anaerolineae bacterium
GACGCTCCCGCGCATTTTTTTGCCCTTTTGTGGCTGGCGCTGGGCCTCGCTCCGGTCCTGGCGACGGGGCGCGAATTGAGCACCACGCAGGCGATTGGGATGCAGCCCGTTCTATATCTGTTTCCAGCTCTGACTCTGGTAGCGGTCGCAGATTGGCTAAAGCCACGCCTGGGAAAGCGAGCCACTCGCTATCTTTTGCCCATCGTCGGGCTGCTGCTTGGCGCGTTGCTGCTAGTAGAGACATGGCAGGCTTACTTCCTGACCTGGGCGCGGCGTCCCGAGGTTGCCGTGCAGTATGAGACGGAGCTGGTGCAGATGATCAATTACCTGGAGGGGACGGTAGAGGGCGCTGTCGCGCTATCCACCGACGCGCCTGGCCGCTTCCATGACCCGGCGACGGCGCAGCTTTACCGGGACGGCGATCGGCTCTCGCTGCGCTGGTTTAACGGGCGCCACAGCCTGCTGTTTCCAGCGCAGGAAGAGCCGCTCCTCTTTTTCAGCGCATCGGCGCCGCTAAATGCGGCGCTGGCGCCCTATCTCGATGCGTTGGAAGCCACAGCCATTCCTGCGGGCCCTGGCGCGGCAGCTTATAGAGTTAACCACAGCCCGGCGCGACTTTTACAACTTTATCCACAGTTTTCCCCCGAAATTAACACGTTATCCACAGAGTTATCCACAGAAATCATGTTTGGCGAGGCTGTGCGCTTCCTGGCGCATGACCTACAAATCCCCCAAGCGAGCCTTGGCGAAGCCGCGAGCCCTGGCGACACTGTGCGGATGGCAACGCTGTGGCAGGCGGCGCAACCGCCGGGCGAAGAGCTGGTTATCTTCACGCACGTTGTGTACGAAGGCGGCGCGCCGCTGGCGCAGGCGGACCGCCTGGATGTACCCAGCTTTTACTGGCACGAAGGCGATACTTTCATTCAACTTCATGAATTTACACTCCCTCCTGACGTGCCCGCGGGCGAGTACGCGCTTACTACGGGGATTTATCGCGCCGGGGACCCGCGGCAGCGCCTGCCGCTGTTCATCGACGGCGTGCCTATGGGAGACACGCTTTCATTGCCGCCGCTGGTGGTGACGCCGTGATGCGGGCGTTGCGCTGGCGGCGCCTTCTGCCCATTCTACTGGTATTAATTGCCTTCGCCGCCCGCACGTGGCAACTACAAGACGTTCCTCCGGGCTGGAGCGATGACGAGTTAAGCAACGCGTTCGTCATCTCGCAGAAGATTTTTCAGGGAGACACCTCGGTCTATTATACCGACGCCACCGGCCTGGAAGCGCCCTTTCACGTTGTCGCCGGGGTGATGCTCAAGATCTTTGGTTTCAACGCGATTGGCATGCGCCTGCTGCCGGCCTTTCTGGGCACGCTGACGGTGCCGCTGACTTACCAGGTGGGACGCCGCCTCTTCAATCGCCGGATCGGCCTCCTGGCCGCCGCGGCGCTCTCCGTCAGCTTCTGGTCGCTGATGTACTCCCGCATCAATTTACGGCACGTTTCGTTGCCGGTGTTGGCGTTGTTGGTGGTTTATTTTTTTTGGCAGGGGATAACAGAAGAGATTGACCGAACTGGGTTCGGGCGAGATAGGAGATTGGAGATTAGGCCTGACCCGTCAATCTCTAGTCCCCAATCTCTAATCTCCGGTTTTTTCTTAGGCCTCAGCTTCTACACCTATTTCGCTTCACGCGGGATACCGCTGATACTGCTGGCCTTCGTGCTGTATCTGGCCCTGGTTGACCAGTCGCGTTTGCGGCGGCGGTGGCGTGGTGTGGTGGTCACTTTTGTCGTAGCAGGCATTATTGCGCTGCCGCTGATTCTGACGCTACTACAAGAGGCGGGCGCCGATGCGCGGGTGGCGGAGGTTGCGGTGCCGCTGACGGAGGCCCGTGAAGGGAACTTCGAACCGTTACTGAGACACGTTCTGGTCACGCTCAGCATGTTCCACGGCGACGGGGACGCCGAGTATCTGTACAACATCCCCCACCGGCCCGTGTTCGGGGCGCCGCGCGCGCTCTTTATGTGGCTCGGTGTGCTCACCGCTGGGTGGATGGCCTCGCGACCGCTGTGGCGCAAGAGGCAACCGGCTTCCGGGCACGCGTTTGAAACAGATTTAGCGGCGGCCTTCCTCTTGCTGTGGTGGGCGGCCGGGATCACGCCGGGATTTCTTAGCGTGCCACCGGCGAGCCTGGGCCACACCATCCTGGCGCAGCCGGCGACATATCTCCTCCTTTCGCTGCCGCTGCTGCCCATAAGCGGGCTTTTGCGCCGCGCCGGCAAGCGAAGCGGGCCAGCGCTGACGGTGGCCGCTCTGCTGCTGTTTGGGAGCGTGGCCGCACGCGATCTACCTGATTACTTCGCGCGCTGGCCGCGGCAAGGCTTCGTGCGCTTTCTGTACCATGCTGATGTACGGGACGTGGCCGAATATCTGGTGCAGGGGCCGATGACGGCGGGCCGCAATCCGGCCATAGAAGCGCCGGCGGATTTTGCCATCTCTGGCCTGTTAGCCGGTCCCTGGGATCGGCTGGCGCTCGGGGTAGCGCTGCACAACGCTGGGGTAGAAGGGGTGCGACCGCGCTGGTACCACCCGCAGCGGGCAGTGATGCTTGCGCTGTCCGGCGAGAATGTTCTGGCCTTCAGCGGCTATCCAGAGGTGGATCGCGCCTATGATGCCCTGTACCGGCCGCTGGGACCCACGGCGGGCGACTATCAGCTGGCCCGCGTCAGCGCCGGGCCGCCCGCGACGGAGAATCGGACCTGCTTCCGCAACGGACTGTGCCTGCTGGCAGCAA
>JAICPS010000213.1 GCA_025929715.1 Anaerolineae bacterium
CCCGAGTTCGAAGATTGGCGCTTCTTTCTGGCAGAAGAACTGCGGCGTTCGCTGGACGCCGTCCTGGTGCAGCTGGCGGAGACATACAGCAGGCGCCGGGAGTGGGAGCCCGCCATACAATTTGCGCGGAGGCGGCTGGGGCTCGATCCACTGCATGAACCCGCGCATCGCCTATTGATGCGGCTGTTCGCCTCGGCCAATCACCTGGCGTCAGCCCTGCGCCAGTATGAGCAATGCGTGCAGGTTCTGAAGGACGAGCTGGGCGCGGAACCCGAAGAGGAGACGAAGGCGCTTTACGAAGCGATTCGCACGCGGCGCTTCAGTCCGGAACCTGAAATGCCCCAACAGGGCGTGCCAGGCGCTGTGCTTGGGGACGCCTCGCCTGCTGAACGCTATGTGCGCCGGGAAAAGGTGTTCGCCGGCGGGCATGCCGAAGTCTTTCGCGCCGAAGATGCAAGCAGCGGGCAGCAGGTAGCCATCAAGCGGCTCAATCCGCAGATGTTGAGCAGCGATCCCGAGCTGGTAGCGCGCTTCATGCGCGAGGGACAACTGCTGCAGCAGCTAAACCACCCCAATATCGTGCGTATTCTGGACACGATAGAAGAAGACGGGCAGCAGAGTATTGTCATGGAGTACGTGGCTGGTGGATCGCTGCGCGCCCTTCTCGATTCCGAAGGGGCGCTCACGCACGAGCAGAAGTTGGAGATTGCCCTGCAGCTGGCCGACGCTCTTGTCCTGGCGCACGAATCAGGTGTCATCCACCGCGATCTCAAGCCCGACAACGTGCTCCTGGCAACCGACGGCACGCCGCGCCTGACCGATTTTGGGCTGGCGCGCCTGATGCACAGCGACGTGCGCATCACACAACATGGCGCGTTCATGGGTACACTCGCTTATATGAGCCCTGAAGCGATCAATGGCGAGAGGCTGGACGAGCGCAGCGACATCTGGTCATTTGGCGTCATGCTCTATGAAATGCTGGCCGGCGTGCGTCCTTTCGCCGCGGAGCCGATGTCCTCGTTGTTATCCAGTATTTTGCATGGGCCGCTGCCCGACATAAGTAGGACGCGTCCTGACATCTCACAGCCGCTCGCGGCGTTGCTGAAACGGATGCTGGTCAGAGATCGCGAGCAGCGGCCGGCGAGCATGCGGCAGGTGGCAGCCGTGCTGGAATTGATCCGCGACGGGCGTGATGCAAGCGCGCTGTTAGACCAGGCGCTGCCCGCGCCGCCCGCGCCTCGCGCAGATGAGGAACACGGTCTTGCCGCACCAACGTTGCCGCACAGCCTTCCCGCTCCGGCGACCCCTTTTATCGGTCGCGATGCAGAAATGGCGGCGATTGATTCATTTCTCGCCGATCCACAGGCCCGCCTGTTGACGATTCAGGCGCCGGGTGGCATGGGCAAGACGCGCCTGGCGCTGGCTGCGGCGGACCGGCTGCTGGGGCAGCCGGAACAAGGCCCCTTTGGCGACGGGCTGTACTTCGCGTCGCTGGCGCCGCTGGATAGCGCCGGCAAGATCGTGCAGGCTATCGCCGATTCGCTGGGCTTTGCCTTTGAATCAAACGTTCAGGCCTCGCGCACCCCGGAACAGCAGCTATTTGATTTCTTGCGCGAGCGGCGCCTGCTGCTGATCCTGGATAACTTTGAACACCTCACCGAAGGTGCGTCGCTGGTCAGTGACCTGCTGCGTGCAGCTCCCGGCCTCAAGATCATCACCACCTCTCGCGAGCGGCTGAATTTGCAAGAGGAGCATCTTCTAACGCTGCGCGGCCTGGAATACCCCGACGCGCCCGAGGCGCTGTCCCAACCTTTGGCCGACTACCCCGCAGTGCGACTATTCGCGCAGGCCGCGCGCCGCGCGCAACAAGGATTCGTACTCGCCGAGGAAAACCTGGCAACAGTAGGCCATATTTGCCGCCTGGTGGAAGGCATGCCGCTGGCGGTAGAGCTGGCGGCTGCCTGGCTGGACGTCCTACCCGTGACAAAGATCGTGGAAGAAGTGCAGCGCAGTCTCGATTTTCTGGAAACAGACCGGCGCAACGTACCCGAACGGCAGCGCAGCATACGCGCCGTCTTCGAGACCACTTGGCAGCGGCTCAATACGAACGAGCAAGATGCGTTCGCGCGACTCTCCGTATTCCGCGGCGGCTTCGACCGGGTCGCCGCGACTGAGATCGCTGCAACGACGCTGCGCATGCTGCGGCGTCTGGTCGGCAGATCATTGTTGCAATACGACGCCGGTGCCGATCGTTACCAGATGCACGAGCTGCTGCGGCACTATGGCGCGCTAAAGCTGCAGGAGGTGGGGCAAGAAAGAGAGGTGCACGATCGCCACAGCGCCTACTTTTGCGCGGCCATGCAACGCTATCAGGGAGAGATTGAAGGCAACAACAAACTGCCCGCGCTGGCGGCTGTCGAGCGCGATATTGACAATGTCTATGCCGCCTGGAAATGGGCGCTGGCACAGGGTGAGCTCACCCGGCTGGATCAGGCGATGCACAGCCTGGAGCACTTCTTTTACTGGCGCAGCCGGATTCACGAAGCAGAAGCCTTTTACCGCCGGGCTGCCGATCAGGCGGCGGTCACACCGCCGGCTCCGCCGGCCGGAGAAACAAAACGTCGTCGCATCGTGGCGGCGCTGCGCGCTCGCCAGGCTAACTTCGGCTATTTGCTGCAAGATTGGGATGCTGCCAGGGAACAATTCCAGGCCAGCCTGGACACCTTCGAAGAGCTGGCGGCGACCCAGCAGTGTGATGTGCGCCTGGAGACGGCCTATATCCTGATGAAGATGGGCGACGTTACTGACGATCTGGCCGAAGCCCGCGATCGGTTTGCGCAAAGCCTGGCCCTTTACGAAGCGGCGGGCGATCGCTGGTGGGCGGCAGGCCTGCGCTCCCACCTGGGATACGTCGCGCTTGCGTCTCGTGACTACGACGAAGCGCGCCGCTGGTTTGAAGAAAGCCTGGGCCTCTACCAGCAGTTAGGCGACCGCTGGCAGTTTGGATGGGTTATGGACGGGTTGAGCAACGTGGCCCTCTACCAGCAGCGCCTGGACGAAGCTGAAAAGCTGGCGCGGGAAAGCCTGGCCCTGCATCGCGAGATTGGCCTACGCGATCGCATTGCGGACAACCTGACGACCCTGAGCTGGATCGCCCTGGCCCAGGGCAGAAACGAAGCCGCGCAACAGTTCCGCCAGGAAGCGGTCCTCATCTGGCAGGAGTTGGGCCTGGAGGACCGTATAAACATCCCGGTGGGTCTGGAAGATCAGCCCTTTACGCCGCGCTGGTTTAGCGACATCATCGACCTGCGCATTGGCGCCGTCTCCGACTTTCCGCAATCGCAAGATGAGGAAGAAGCGGCGCAAGAAGCGGCCGAGAACTAAGCCCTATCGCCTAGAGGTGACCGGCACTTTGGAAGCGCCGGTCACCTGTCCCGCTCACGTCCACGCCCGCCGCCGCATCCACAAGAACATCCCTACGGGCACCAGGAGCATCATTACTATCGTGAAAATGAATGCGGGGTACCCCGTCCACGGTGCCAGCTCCTCCAGCACAGGCGCGAAAAAGTTCATGCCGAAGAAACCCGTGATGAACGTGAGCGGCATGAACAGGGTGGTGATGACAGTCAGTAGTTTCATGATTTCGTTCATGCGATGGTTGAGCGCAGAGAGGTATAAGTCCAGCGCGCCCATCACTAAATCGCGCACCCCGTCGATTAAGTCATAAAGGCGGATCATGTGGTCGTAGACGTCGCGGAAATAGACCCGATCATCCTCGTCAAGAACCTCATACCCATCGCGCGCCAGCTTATTAAGAACCTCGCGCTGCAATGACGTCACCCGCCGTAATCGTAGTACGGTGTGCTTCAGCCCCAGAATGCGCCTTTGCGATGCGGTAGTGGGGCGCACCAGAATCTGGTCTTCTACCCGTTCCAACGCATCCTCCAGGGCTTCCACAGTGGTGATGTAATGTTCGATCAGCACGTCTATGATGCGGTACAACAGATAGGCCGGGCTATTTTCCAGGAGGCGCTCATCCTCGTCACACGCATCCCACACGCGGTCGACGGCTGCAATATCGTCGTAGTGAAACGTCACGAGATAGTGCCTACTCAGAAAAATGTCTAATTCAGGCAGATGAGGCCGGGAACCGCCTTCCTCGTCTTCGAGCGCCCGCAGCACCAGGTAAATATATTCCTGCCAATTGTCGACCTTAGGCAGATGCACTTCGTTGATGGCATCGTCAATTGCCAGCGGATGGAAATGAAAGACCTCGGATAAAATCTTTGCGGCGTCGTCCATAGAGTCGCCGTTGATATCCACCCACAGCGTCCCGGCCTCTTTCTCCAAGATCGCCGGCAGCCGTTCGGCGGGCAGGTCGACCTCTAATTTGCCACGGGGGGATTTGTAAACAGCGCGCATCTTCCCTCCAGTTGCCTACGAAACGCTCTGACGATCCCTGTATTTCAAAACGCGCACGGTAAAAAGAAAGAATATGATCATTCCCAGCAAGCGACCGGCAGCGCTGAGAATGAAAATGAGCTGGTAACTAAAGAAGTCCGCCAGAAAGCCGCCAAGCATCGGTCCCGCGACGGCGCTGCTGAAGACCGCGGTCTGGAAAAGGGCCACCGCGCGCGGCCGCTGCTCCTCAGGCGTCAGTTCCAGCAACAGGTTAAAATTGGCAAGATTGTACCCGGCCCAAAGAAAACCGCCGAACGTGTTGATGATGGCCACATGCCAGGGCTCGGTGATAAACAGCCAGCCCAGAGGCAAAGCCGGAATCAGAAAACCGGTCAGCATAAGCACCCAGATAGCGCCCTTCTTATCTAGCCAACGGCTGAAACGCCGGTGACCAAAGAGCGCCGTCAGGCTGCTGACGCTGGCAACCAGCCCGACTGTAGCCGTCGTGGCATCCAATTCGCCCACAAGGTAGACGTTGAAAAAGGGACTGGCGACCTGCAGGCCGATGTTCCAAATGAATGCGCTGACCACGAGACCCACAAAAGCAGGATGGTTGCGTAGAGCGCGTCGCAGATCGCCGCGCCGGTGCGGTCGCACCGTGTCCTCGGCCGGCGCCGGTTCCTCGATGCGCCTGAAGATGACCGTGCTGATCGCGCCGAAGAGAAACGAGAACAGGAAGATGGCCTGGTATCCCAGGAAATCAGATTCCCCAACGCTGTTCCCTAGATTAATAATGCGCCCGGAGAGCGGCGCTATCAGCAGCGCCGCGAGACCCATGACCATGTTGCGGCGGCCAAAATAGCTGCCGCGAACGAAGCCGGGCACCAGGTCAGCCACCAGAGAGGTCCACGCCGGGTTGGCAAGGCTGGCCATGAAGGCGCGCAAGCCGTTAAAGCCGACGATTAGGAGGATCGCCAGCGCGGGCTCGTTCGTGAGAAACGGCGTGACAGCCAACCCCAGAAGCACGAGGCGGCCCAGCCCCCCGGCGCTCCAGAGCACGATCGGCTTGCGCCAACCCCGGCGCTCGATGAGCCGCGCGCCGGGAAAAAGCGAGATGGCGCCCATCAGGTTCGCGGCTGCCGTCACCAGGCCCACCTGCCCGTTCGTGGCGCCAAAAGCCAGCGCAAAAAGGGTCACGTAGCCCAGGTAGAAATTTTCACTGATGGAGCTAAAAAGGCCGTCTAACCACAAAAAACGCAGATTTCGCACGCTATGCTGCGTGAGCGGGTGGCTGACGTCCCGCTGCAAGCCGCGGTCGATAGGCCGCGCCAGCGCCTGCCAGTTCCAGCGATGCGGCCGCAAAGCGTCGACGCGATCGTGCACCCGCCGCTGGATCAGAACATATCGCGCCGGCCTCTGTGGTTTTTGCTGCGATGATTTGTGCGTCCACATAGGGCGGTGATTATAGCGGGGATGGGGCGAATCGTAACGTGCTAGGTAGGGTGCGGTGTGAAGTTTGTAATGGGAACTCTTTCCTATTAAGTTGAGCCAGCTATCGGGCTGTGGTACGGTTGCGGTGCGTGCGTGCAATTCTGCCAGGGACATCTCGCTGCGAAATCTATCTCATGACCGACATCTACCCGCCGGGCAGCGACGCGCAGAACACGGTAGGCGTGCTGCATTACGACTACAACCAGCGCAATTTGCTCATTACCCACTCGACCTACGTTTCGGGCACTGGCTGGGTCTTGCAGGCGGAGTACGTCTACGATGGCAACGATGACCGCTTGCAGCAGGTACAACCATCGTTCCAAACACAACAGATAGGCTCCTGTTCAGTAATCAGCGTTTCAAACACCCCAACCAAATCGCCTCCACCCCTGAATCCTATCCATCACCACAATTTACAGACGAAAGCCAAAGTGACCCATATCATCTCAGAGCCGTCAATCCTTCATCTCCGCCATTACTCGACACTATTTCCGCAAGGCGGAGGCGATTGCATCGCAAGGGGTATGATCGATGTGGCTCGCCCCATCACTGCCGCAACCGTAATCAGGCAGAAACCTAAGATTTTAAGTATCGACTGAAACGAGCCCCATCCGCACGGCGTGCAGCGCCGCCTGTGTGCGGCTGAGCACGCCCAGCTTGCTGAGGATGTTGCTGACGTGCGTCTTCACCGTCTTCTCGCCGATACCCAGGTCGCGGGCAATCTCCTTGTTGGCCAGGCCCTGCGCCAGTAACTGCAATACTTCCGTTTCGCGGGGCGTGAGTTCCTCAGGACTGTCAGGTGGCCGAACTTCGCGCATGAGCCTAGCGGCGGCCTGCGGCGCGAGCTGCACCTGCCCGGCGGCGGCGGCCTTGATGGCGCGGCGCAGCTCGTCGGCTTCGGTGTCCTTCAAGAGGTAGCCAATGGCCCCGGCGCGGATGGCGCCAAACACTTTTTCGTCTTCCAGAACGCTGGTAAGGGCGATGACCTCGATGTCGGGTAGTTCGCGGCGAATGGCCGTCGTCGCCGTGATGCCGTCCATTTCGGGCATCAGGAGATCCATCAGGATGACGTCGGGTTGCAGCTCGCGCGCCATCTTTACGGCTTCAGCGCCGTTGCTCGCTTCGCCGACGATTTCCAGATCCTCGTCCAGCGCCAGAAACATGCGCAGTCCCTGGCGCACCACGCTGTGGTCGTCCGCCAACAACACTTTAATGGCCTGATTAGGCATGATGCCCTCCACGCCTGGCTGCGCAGCGCCCGCTGCCCATCCACCCTCCCGGCGGCAGAGACCCGCACTCCAGGCTTTTTAACTCATCCGTCTAAGGTCTGAACGCGGGTTCCATCCCAGGTCCGATTCTATGCGCTACTGAATCACGTAATATTTTAGACAGGTAGCTCAGGAGGTGACCGGCGCCTTTGAAGTACCGGTCACCTGCAAGAAGGTAGTCTACCACCTGAGCATTCAAACATCCAAATCTTATACTAATTACAACGCTTGAGTAGCTGCACCTGTGTGCAGAGGAGAACAGAGATGTCTGCTAGAAAAATATTCTACGTAGTTTTTGTAGGGCTCATGCTGTTGGCGACGCTGGCGTTGGGATCATCTGACGCCGCAGCCGCCGACAGCGTGTGGAAAGCGCAGTA
>JAICPS010000081.1 GCA_025929715.1 Anaerolineae bacterium
AAGGCGGCTTCGGGGTTTGGGCGGGGGACGACGGTGTTGAGGCGGGTGGGGAAGCGGTGGGAGGTGGTGCATGAGCATCTGAGTAAGGGGCGGTTTGTGGCGGGGGAGGGGTGACCGGGGACTGCGGATGGGGCCGCGATTTGGAAAGTCGCGGTACGGGTGGCTACTTCCAGACGCGGGCGTATTTTTTGCGGTATTTGGGGTCTTGTTCGGTTTCTATGAGGGCGAGGGCTTTTTGGCGGATGGGGTCGCCGGAGACGGCTGCGTCGGGGAGTTGGTCGTAGAGGTTTTTGAGGCCCTGGATGATGTCGTAGCGGATGAGGGTGCAGTTTTTTTCTGTGATGCATTCGTGGAAGCGGCGTTGGAGGCCGTCGAGGAGCATTTGCTGATGGGGCTTGCCGGCGGCGCCGACTTTCCAGAGGTTTTGCAGGCAGTGGCGGGCGGTGACGAAGCGGTGGTCTCGGGTGACCTGGAGCAGGGCGTCGAAATCTTGTAGGATTCTATTCTGGGGGTCGCTTTTGGCGAGGTTGCAGAGGAGCTGGGAGGCGATGGCGCGGCGGTGGTTGTCATCGAGGTTTACGAAAAAGTTGGATAGTGAGCAGATCTGACGACTATGAAATCGTGAAATTACACAGAGTTTCACAGAGTTTTTGCACGGAGATACACAGAGGGGTTCCTCTCTGTATAAAGCGTATTTGCGGATGATTGGTAAAATACTTTTCATGACGGAAATGACGATTACTTCGGCCTTAACTGAAGAGCTGGATGCCGGTGTGCGCGAGGCGATTGTGGAGGTGTGCGTGGCGGCGCATGGGGAGGAGGATTTTAGGAATCTTTTTACGTACGTTGTGGCGGGTGGGCTGCATTTTATGGCTTATCGGGGAGAAGAGGTGGTGAGTCACGCGCTGGTGACGACGCGGTGGTTGCAGGCCGAGCTGCAGGGGGTGGGGGGCGCAGGAATGAATTCCCGCGCTAAGGGAAGGAAGCATGTTAAAACAAGCTTGGAGACGAGCAGCCGCGCGTTGCCGGGGGATTTTGTGAAGGTTGGTAAACAGGGGCTATTAAGGACGGCTTACGTGGATGCGGTGGCGACGCTGCCGGCTTATCAGGGCCAGGGGTATGGGAGCGCGCTGTTGCGGCGGTTGGCGAGGGAGGCAGCGGGCGAGTGGGAGATTGCCTGTTTGGAGACGGAGCGCGCGTCGTTTTATGAGCGGTTGGGCTGGGAAGTGTGGCGCGGGCCGCTGGCGGGGCGGAGTGACGGCGGATTGGTTCCGACGCCGGAGCAGACGGGAATCATGATTTTGCGGCTGCCGCGGACGCCGGCTCTTGATCTCGATGGAATACTGACCATTGAATGTCAGCCCGCGCGAATCTGGTGAGTGGGCACGCGACCGTGACGCTCTCGGCAATCGGTAAGGAGTCACCATGAATAGAAAAGATGAGATCCTTTCAGCGCTAAGAGCCGAATTCGCGCTTTGGGAAGAGCTGCTGGACGGCATGACTGAAGCGGAAATCACCGCGCACAGGTTCCCGCTAAACTGGTCGATTAAAGACGTCATCGTCCACTTATGGGCCTGGCAGCAGCGTTCGATTGCCCGCGTAAAAGCTGCTCTGGAAAATGGCGAACCCGATTTTCCTCGCTGGGCTCCCGGGTTGGATCCCGAGGCCGAAGAAGACGTAGAGGAGCTGAATGCCTGGATCTACGAAATGAACCGCGAACGGCCGTGGTCCGCCGTACATCGCGACTGGCGCGAAGGGTTTCAACGTTTTGTCGAGCTGGGACGGGAAGTTCCTGAGGACGAAATGTTAGAAGTAGGGAGATATCCCTGGCTGAAGGAGTATCCTCTCTCCTACATTCTCAGCGCTTCGCTTGAGCATCATCAAGAGCATCGTGAGAATTTGCTCGACTCCCTCGACCAGAACAAGGCTTGACGAGCCTCGCCGAATCTTTTGGCGACGGGCTCAGACGCGTTCTTGGCGCCAAGCTGGTTGGCGCATACATCTACGGCGCCGCGGCGTTTCCAGATGACGCGCCTACCGGCGACGTCGATTTCCACGTGATCGTCGAGGACGAGCTCACCGCAGGCGAGCGCACAGCGCTGGACGAGCTCCACAAAGCGCTCGCCCGGCAGTTCCCTCCACTGGGGGCCGAGATGGACGGCTACTACATCCTTCTCGACGATGCGCGCCGCACGTCCCCGCCGCAGAGCCAGATGTGGGGGCGGGCGACGGATAATGCCTGGGCGCTGCACCGCGAGCACATCCGCGCCGGGCGGCATATCGTGCTGCATGGGCCGGACCCAAAGACGATTTATCCGCCGGCGACGTGGGATGAAATTGAGGCGGCGCTGTGGGGCGAAATGGCTTTTGTGGAGACGCACCTGGAGGCGTATCCGGATTATTGCATCTTGAATCTATGCCGGCTGATCTATAGTTTTGCGACGGGTGATGTGGTGGTTTCGAAGGCGGCTGCTGCGGAGTGGGCGTCGACGCATTTGCCGGCGTGGAGACGGCACGTTGAGCTGGCGAGAAAGTCGTATGCAGGAGAGGCGACGGAGGAGGAGAGGGCGTTTATGGTTAGTGAGGTGGGTGGATTTTTTGAGTTTGCGCGGGAGCGGATTGAGCAGGGTCGTGGGTGTTAGGCGTGCCATCGGTCGATTTACAAAATCGACGTACGGTACGGGGTGCGAATTATCAAAGCGCGGTACATTTAAGAAGAAGCGCACCGCGAGGTGCATGGAAGGTTAGAATGAAAGTCGGCGATAGTATGAAGACGACGGTCGTAACGATTGCGCAGTCGGCGAAGGTGCGGGACGCGGTGTTGCTGTTTGTGAATAACCATATCAGCATGCTGCCGGTGCTGGATAAGGAGGGCCGGCCGGTTGGCGCGGTGCACCTGCGCGACTTGCTGGAGAGAGTGATGCCAGTGTTCGTAGACTTGATTAAGGATTTTGACTATGTTGGTGATTTTGGGGCGATTGAAGACGGCATGCCGGAGGCGGCGTGGTTGGAGGGCGCGGTGACAACGGTGATGGAGCCGATCGAGACGGTGGAGACTTCGTCTGGGCTGGTGCGGGCGTTCTCGATTATGAAGAAGCGTGACATTCTGGACCTGCCGGTGGTCGACCGCGAAGGGCGGCTGGTGGGGCTGGCTTCGCGGGTGGACATCGGCCGCGCGCTGCTGACGAACTGGCACGTGGACGTGGATGAGGATCGCGGGGCATGAATGCAGCTGTATCCGGCATTCTCTTTCTCGGCGCCTTGCTCGTTATTTTTTCGGAGAAGCAGCACCGGACGATCACGGCGGTGGCCGGCGCGGCTGTTATGGTGGCGGCGGGGCTTGCTCTCGGTTTTTACGACGAGGAATTGGCAGTAGAGAGCATTGATTTTGAGACTCTGGGCCTGTTGCTGGGCATGATGCTGCTGGTTTCCCTGCTGCAGCCGACGGGCTTCTTCGAGTATCTGGCCATCCAGGCGGCGCGGTTGTCACGCGGCCGGCCGGTGGTGCTTTTCATTTTGCTGGGAACGGTGACGACGGTGCTGTCGATGTTCCTGGACAACGTGACGACCGTCGTGCTGATCGCGCCGGTGACGATTTTGATCAGCGAAATCCTGGGCATTAACCCGGTTCCTTATCTGATGTCCGAAGCGCTGCTCTCGAACACGGGCGGCGTCGGTACGCTGGTGGGCGATCCACCAAACGTGCTCATCGGCTCGCAGGCGATGCTCACTTTTGCCGATTTTCTACGCAATTCGCTGCCTGTCGTGATTGTGGTCTGGTTTTTGGTGCTGGCGCTGCTTCTATTTCTGTTTCGGGCCGATTTGCGCGGTGCGCCGGCCGGTATTGCAGCGGTGCAAAACCTGGAACCGGCCAAGGCGCTGAACGAGCCGGTGGTCGCCCGGCGCGTGCTTATTGTTCTGGGCGGAGCGATCCTTTTGTTCTTTGTGCATCATCTGCTTCACGTGAGTCCGGCGTTTATCGCCCTTTCGGCGTCGGCGGTGGCGATGGTCTGGGTGCAGCCAGACGTGCACAGCGTCTTCGAGCGGGTGGAGTGGAGCGTGCTCATCTTTTTCGCAGCGCTGTTTGTAATGGTCGGGGGCCTGGAAGCATCCGGGGTATTGGATAGCGTGGCCGATATGGTAGCGTCGGCCGGTGGGGGCGGGGCGCACCCGGCGTTGCTGGGCGTGGGACTTATCTGGGTCGTGGCGATTCTATCGGCCGTGGTGGACAATATTCCGATCACGATTGCCCTGATTCCGGTGATTGAGCAGCTGGGCGTGGCCGGCATTGACATCGAGCCGCTGTGGTGGGCGCTGGTCTTTGGCGCCGGGTTTGGCGGGAACGGCACGATTATTGGTTCAACCGCGAATATTGTGGTGGTTTCGCTTTCTGAACGGACGCGGCGGCCGATTACGGCGGCTGCCTGGATGCGGCGCGGGCTGCCGGTGATGATCCTGGCCTGCGCGCTCGCCAGCATCCTGTACGTCGTTTTCTTTCCGGCGTTCGGCCGGTAGGAGCGGCGCGCCGGTCGATTTGAAAAATCGACTTACAGCACCCATGTATCCAATTCTTGCCCGTTATGGATCCTTTTTATTGTACAGTTACACGGCGGCGATGGGCGTTGGGTTGCTGCTGGCGTTGGGGCTGGCGGCGTGGGACGGGAGACGGAGGACGGCCATCAGAATGGCTAGGGACAGGCGAACGAAAAGACCGTGTGCGGGGTGGTTGGATGGGGTGATTGTGGCGCTGGGGGCGGCGCTGGTGGTGGGGCGGGTGGTGTTTGTGGCGGCGAATTGGGATTATTACCGGGCGAATGTGGACGAAAGCTGGTTGCTATGGCAGGGCGGGATCAGCTATCATGGAGCCGTGGTTGCCGGT
Organism: Anaerolineae bacterium; assembly: GCA_025929715.1. Taxonomy (GTDB): domain Bacteria; phylum Chloroflexota; class Anaerolineae; order Promineifilales; family Promineifilaceae; genus JAAYYY01. Next base: position 4,880 of record JAICPS010000081.1, read on the forward strand.
TTGTTGGCGCTTTGGGCGTGGTGTCGCGTTCGCAGCGTTTCGTTTGACGCTGTGGGAGGCATGCTGGCGCTGCCGGCGGCGCTGTGGAGCGCGTTTGGCTGGCTGGCGTGTTACCTGGAAGGGTGCGTATATGGGCGCGAAACGTTTATCGGACCGCTGGCTGCCAGCTTGCCGGACAGTTTTGGCGTTTTCGCGGTGCGTTACCAGACGCAGCTGATGGGGTTGGTTTTTAGTGTGCTGGCGCTGGGTGTGTTGTGGTGGGTGGCGCGGGCGCCGCAGACGGCGATAGAGACCGGCCACAGCTTTCAGGGAATGGCTTTGTTTTGGCTGGCTGTGCTGTTGCTGAGTGCGGGGCGCGCGGCGGTGGATTTGTTGCGCGGCGATCTGGTGGTGATGCTGGGCGGGCTGCGGGTGGATTTTGTTTTGGATGTGGTGTTGGCGTTGGTGGGGCTTGTGGGGATGGTAGTAACGAGAATGAGGGATTCTCGAACGGACAGGTACAGAAATGACACAGAGTTACACTGAGATCTTCACAGAGATCCACAGAGGGAAAGGCTCTCTGTGGATCTCTGTGTAAAAACTCTGTGAAGCTCTGTGATAAAACCATGAACGTCACCGTTGGACTTGCGCAGATTAATCCCAGGCTTGGCGATGTGCAGGCTAATTTGGCGCTGCATCTGGATTGCATTGAGGAGGCGGCGGGGCAGGGGGTGGAGCTGCTGGTGTTTCCGGAGCTATCGCTGACGGGTTACCGGCTGCGGGACCTGGCATTTGAGGTGGCCATCCGGCCTTCGCCGCGAGACTCTGTTTTTGCGCGCCTGCTGGATGCGAGCCGGGACATGGACGTGGTGGTGGGGTTTGTAGAGGCGGACCGGCGGCAGAAGTTTTATATCAGCAGCGCGTACCTGGCGCGGGGCGAGCTGGTGCACCTGCACCGCAAGGTGTACCTGCCGACTTACGGCATGTTCGACGAGGGGCGTTATTTTGCCTGGGGCGACGCGGTGCGCGCGTTTGACACGCGTTTCGGGCGCGTGGGGCTGCTGATCTGCGAGGATTTCTGGCACATGAGCCCGCCATACCTGCTGTGGCTTGATGGGGCGGATATCTTGATCCTGATGTCTTCCTCGCCGGGTCGCGGCCTGGCGACGGAGCAGAAAATCGGCAGCGCGCGCTGGGTGGAGCACATCAACCAGGCCTATGCCAGCATTTTTACGAATTTTGTGATCCATACCAATCGCACCGGCTTTGAGGATGGGGTGAATTTTTGGGGCGGCTCGACGGTGTATGACCCGGAGGGGGTGCTGCTGGCGCAGGGACCGCACTATGAGGATGGCCTGGTGACGGCGCGCCTGGACCTGAACCAGCTACGCCGCACGCGGATCCGGCTGCCGTTGCTGAGGGACGAGCGGGTGGAGCTGACGATGAGGGAACTGAGGAGGATTGTGGATTGGACGGGGGACGGCCAGCAGAATGGCCAGGGACGGAAGACGGGGAGCGGGTGATGACGCCGGAATTACTTCAGCGTTTGTGGATGGAACGACAACGACTCGATACGCCTCTGGCGGATGGGCACCGGGGAGGTTTTTCAGGAATTACGAGGGTCTGCCGGTGCGGGATATCTGCTTCTCGCCCAATGGCTTACTGCTGGCGGCGGCATTTCACAATAGCGTGGGGTTGTGGGGAATGGCCGATGGGGGCATGTTGACACATTGAAGGAGCACACTGGCCGGGTGACTGCTGTGGCCTACACCGGCGACGGCGCGCTCCTTGTGTCCGCTTCAGTGGACGGCACGATTCGCCTGTGGCGGGATGGCGTGTGAAAAAAGACCCTTTAACGCACCGAAGAGGGGTTCACGATATCGCTTTCTCCCCGGACAGCCGTTTGTTGGCGATGGCTTGTGATGATAAGAAGGTGCGGGTTTGGCGGCTTCAAGTCTAGCAGGGATTCTGTTTTGCATTTTGGACTAAGGTGACACAGAGATCCACCGAGATTCTCACAGAGATCCACGGAGGTGGTTTTATCTGTGTGGCTCTGTGAAACGCTGAGTAACCCTGGAGCACAAGGCCAATAATCTGCGTTTATCTGCGCACATCTGCGGCCAATTCTCTTTTTGTGCGTCATTCCCAACCACGTGCACGCCGCCGTAAAACCGACTAAACTACCCCCAATACAAGAACCCGATAGAACGCCGCGGATTCTATTCCGCGATCTTACGCGCTATGGAAAGCGCGCCTACGACTATGCAAGAACACCAACCTGACGAATTCAGCGAATTTTTGGACCTGGAATCCATTGAAGCAGAGGAGGAGCTGCCGCCAGGGCACCGCTCGGGCTTTGTGGCGGTGGTGGGGCGGCCGAATGTAGGGAAGAGCACGGTGGTGAATGCTTTCCTACAGCAGAAAGTGGCCATCGTGAGCCCGCGGCCGCAGACGACGCGCGTTTCGCAGCGGGGGATTCTGACGACGCGCAATTACCAGATGATCTTCGTCGACACGCCGGGCATCATGCAGCCGCGCCATAAGCTGGACGAGTTTATGCTGAGCAGGGCGCTGGAAGCGCTGCTGGACACGGACGTGATCTTGTGGCTGGTGGACGCCAGTGAGCCGCCGGGGGCAGGGGATCGCGCCATTGCCGAAAAGCTGCGCCAGGTGGTGGGGCAGACGACGATCATCATGGGCATGAACAAGGCGGACCTGCTGGACCCAAACGAAGTGCTGGCGCGTACGGAGGCCTATCGCAGCCTGCTGCCGGAAGTGGACGAGTGGATTCTGTTTTCGGCGACGGAAGGGAACGGGCGTGACGTGCTGTTCGACATGCTGGTGAAGGCGCTGCCGGAAGGGCCGCGTTACTATCCGGTGGACCAGGTGACGGACCTTTACGTGCGCGACATCGCCGCGGAGATGATCCGCGAGCAGGTTTTGCTCAAGATTCGCGAAGAGATTCCGCACGGGGTCGCGGTGCAGGTGGAAGAGTTCAAAGAGCGCGAAAATGGGGTCATTTACATCAACGCCACGATTTTCGTGGAGCGCGAGGCGCACAAGAAGATCATTATCGGCAGTAAGGGCTCGCAATTGCGGGAAATCGGGGCCGGGGCGCGCCGCGAAATCGAGCGGCTGTTGGGCACGCGCATTTATTTGGACCTGTGGGTGAAGGAGGCGCCGCACTGGCGGACAGATGAGGCGGCGTTGAAACGGTTTGGGTATGCGGAGTAGGGATGGAGGACCGAGGATAGAGGATGGAGGACAGTAGGGGACACGAGTAGTTCGCGACGTTCCCGTACAGGTTAGCCAACGTGTTATGACTGACAACATGCGCCTCGCTGGCTATTTCGTTGGTTTACTGGTGGCCACGTTGCTCATCACTGTTGGCGTGATTTACTTCTTCGGCGTGTTTGCGGCTCCTGCGCCGGTCGAAGCCGATACGGCGGCCGGGACGCCGGTGGGGGATGGAGGGCTTGCGGTCGTGGCGCCGTCGCTTGTTCCGACGCCAATCATATACGACACGCCCATTTCCGCATCGCCTACAATGCCGTCCAATACGCCAATTTCTCAATCTCCAATCTCCAGTCCTCCAGCCCCCAGTCGCCAATCTCTCTATCCCCTCCCCATCGACGACGCCCAGGTCGAATCCATCCTCTCCAAACTAACTCTCGAACAAAAAATCGGGCAGATGTTGATGGTAGGGCTGCCTGAGGCGACTATGGAGGAGGTTGCCTACCTGCGGGTGGGGCAGCAGGGGGTAGGCGGCGTCATTTTTTTGGAGCACAACACGGTCAGCGCGGAGCAGGTGGCGGCGTTTACGCAGGCGCTGCAGGCGGAGGCGATGGGGCAAGGGGCAGGACTGCCCCTGCTGATTGGCTGGAACCATGAGGGCGGGCCGGTGGCGCGGCCTGAGGCGGGGGTCACCTTGTTTCCCAGCGCGATGGCGCTGGGCGCGGCGAACCGGCCGAAGCTGGTGTATGATATCGGGCAGGCGGTGGGCGCCGAGATGCGCAGCCTGGGTGTGAACGTCAATTTCGCGCCGGTGCTGGACGTAAACAGCAATATGGCCAACCCGGTTATTGGCCTACGCTCCTTTGGCACGGACCCCGCGCTGGTTGCCGACATGGGCCAACAGTATATTGCCGGGCAGCAGAGCGCGGGAACGATCGCCGTGGCCAAACATTTTCCGGGGCACGGCGGCGTGGACGTGGATTCGCATGTGGATCTGCCGCTGCTGGATACTTCGGTGGAACTACTGTACACGAGGGACCTTCCACCATTCTGGAGCGCGGTAGACGCCGGTGTGGGCGGTGTGATGGTCGCGCACCTGCAAATTCCGGCGCTGGAACCGAACGGCGGGCCGGCTTCGCTCTCGCCGCGCGTGGTGAATGGGTTGCTGCGCGAGCAGATGGGCTACGACGGGGTGGTGATGACCGACGATATGGGCATGGGGGCGATTGTGAACCATTATTCTGTGGAAGAGGCGGCGATTCAGGCGGTGCTCGCCGGCAACGATCTGCTGTTGACTGTGAATGTGGAGGGTGACGTGGACCGCATGCGCGCGGCGCTGTTGAACGCGGTGACGGGCGGGCGCATCCCGCTAGAGCGGATCGACGAAGCGGTGCGGCGGATCATTCGGCTGAAGCTGGCCTATAATGTGGGTGCTCCGCCACTGGCGCCGCCGGTGACCGTGCCGGCCGAACAGGAAGCGCACGAGCAACTTGCGGCCGCCGCCGGCAGTGCGGCGGTGACCGTGCTGCGCGATGAGGGCGGTTGGCTGCCATTGCAGTTACCCAACCGCACTATTCTGCTCATCACGCCGGCCACGCTCGACGCCGACGCTTCTAGGGGGAATGGGCTCAGCCGGCTGGGCGAGCTGCTGGCGGCGCGCGGCCTGACGGTGACCGAGCGTTTCTACCTGCCCGACGCGGCCGTGAGCGTGGCGCAGGCGCAGAGTGAAGCCGCAGCGCTGGCGCTGACCGTGGACGCCGTGGTGGTGCTCACTTCGAACGCCATCTTGCGCGAGGCGCATGAGGGAGATGGGGCGCAGACGAACCTGGTGCGCGAGCTGCACGGCACGGGACGGCCTGTGGTCGTGGTCTTCAGCCAGTTGCCGTATGACGCGCAGCTGATGCCGGAATTGCCTGCGCAGATAGCGACGTATGGGGATACGGTGTGGCAGGTGGAGGGGTTGGTGGGGGTGTTGATGGGGGACGGTTGACGGAGTGTCGTGGCGCAAACATTCCTGTTTGGGCGGCTTGCAAGTCGGAAGCTTGCGCCACGATTGAGCAGCGTACTCGTCAATTCGCAAAAAACGATAGGTAGAGCAGATCGCTTCCCGGCGGCGGTGGCGTGGGCGATGGGAATGCCGCTGTTGTTACCCAGCGCGGTCATGCCATCGGCGGTCGTTCCCATGTAGTTATTCAGCACGTGGTTGGCGCTTCCGTATAGTTGAAGCGGCCGCCCGTTGGCGGAGATGACGTTGCGCGCGGCGTGGCCGTCCGCCCCTCCGATTTGGTTCCCGTCGCCGCCCACGAAAATTCCGGTAGTCCCGTTGCCCATTGGCGAGACGCCGTCGGCATTGATGAAGGTAAATATTTAATCCGGCAATTGCTAGCCGCCGGGATCGCGCAGCGCCGGAATGAATTCCCGCGCTAGAAGGGGAAGCATGTTAAAACATGCTGGAAGAGCGCGAACGGCCGAATGACCGCAGCATGTTTTAACATGCTTTCTGGCTTAGGCGCCGAATTCATTTGGCGACTGAAGTCGTTTTTACGAAGGGTCGGTCTCCAGCTCCCCGATCTCCACCCTGATATGCAAGTCCGCGAGCTGCCGTTCGTCCACTTCCGACGGCGCGCCGGCCATGAGGTCCATGGCTTGCTGGGTTTTGGGGAAGGCCGTTACTTCGCGGATGTTGGGCTCGCCGGCCATGATGGCGACCAGTCGGTCGATGCCCGGGGCGATGCCGCCGTGGGGCGGGGCGCCGTATTCGAACGCTTCGAGCATGTGGCCGAAGCGTCGCTCGGCCTCGGCAATGTCCAGCCCGATCAGCTCCATGATTTTGCGCTGCAGTGGACGCTCGTGGATTCGGATGCTGCCGCCGGCCACCTCCTCGCCGTTGCAAACGAGGTCGTACTGCTCGCTGAGCACGGCGTGCGGGTCCGTGTCCAGCAGTGGAATGTGCTCGCGTTTGGGCGCCGTGAACATGTGGTGGCTGGGAGCGTAGTGGCCGTCTTCCATCTCTTCTTCGAAGAGGGGGAAGTCGACGACCCAGCAGAAGGCGAGCTCGCGGCGCTCCTTGTAGCCCAGGCGGCGGCCCATCTCCTCACGCAGCCCGCCCAGCACCTGGTGCACGATGCGCGCCTCGTCGCTGGAGATGAGAATCAGGTCGCCGGGCGTCGCTTCCATGCGCTCGGTAATGGCGATGAGCTGGTCCACGGTGAAGAACTTGGCGATGAAACCGCGAATCTCCTCGCTTTCGGCGTCAATAGCCAGCCAGGCCAGCCCCTTGGCGCCGTTGTCTTTGGCCATCTCTTCCAGCTCGGTCATCTGGCTGCGGCTGTAGTTGCCCGCGCCGGGCACGACGATGGCTTTTACCGGTTTGCCGGCGGCAACATTTTCGGCAAAGACGCGGAAGGCGCTGTTGGCGACGACGTCTGAAACATCGGTCAGCTCCATGCCGTAGCGCAGGTCGGGCCGGTCCGTGCCGAAGCGGGACATAGCGTCGTGGTAGCTGAGGCGCGGGAATTCGCGCCACTTCAGCGGGATTTCGCTGGCCGTCTCAACCATGCCAATCGTCATCGCTTCGACGAGGTCCAGAATATCGTCGCGCTCCACGAAGCTCATCTCAAGGTCCAATTGCGTGAACTCGGGCTGGCGGTCGGCGCGCTGGTCCTCGTCGCGGAAGCAGCGCGCGATCTGGAAGTAGCGCTCGTAACCGGCGACCATCAGTAACTGCTTTAGCTGCTGTGGGCTCTGGGGCAGAGCGTAAAATTTGCCGGGGTGCACGCGGCTGGGTACCAGGTAGTCGCGCGCGCCTTCGGGCGTGCTCTTGAACAGAATGGGCGTCTCTATCTCCAGAAAGCGGCGCTCGTCCAGGAAGTCGCGTATAAATTTGACGGCCTTATGGCGGATAGTCAGGTTGCGCTGCATGCGCTCGCGGCGCAGGTCGAGGTAGCGGTATTTGAGGCGCAGGCCCTCTTCCACGAACTCCTCGCGGTCGATGACGAAGGGGGGCGTGCGCGAGGGATTGAGCACGGTCACCTCGGCGGCGCGCACTTCGACGGCGCCGGTGGCCATCTCGGGATTTTCCTGCCCGGCAGGCCGTCGCTGCACCTGGCCGCGTACCTGCAGCACGTATTCAGGGCGCACGCGCTCGGCGGCGTCAAAAGCCTGCTGGGAAGTGGTCGCGTCTACGACGACCTGCGTCTTGCCGTCGCGGTCGCGCAAATCGATAAAAATAACGCCGCCCATGTCGCGGCGCCTGCTGACCCACCCGGCCAGCGTCACTTCTTTTCCGGCGTCTTCAGCGCGAAGTTCGCCGCAGGTATGTGATTTGAGCATGTGATGTGTCCTAGAGGTTGGAGATTAGAGATTGGAGATTAGAGATTACCGCGAGAAGTGCAATCTCCAGATCTCTCAATGCTCAATCCCCCAGATTTTCCACAAACAGCAGATTCTATCACGCCCATCAACTGCGGCCAATCGCTAATCTCCAATCCCTAATTCCATCAGACTTTTATAGAAAAAGTTGATAAAAATTGACACTACCTCTGTTTATTGCTAAAATCGACTCGAGTCAACTTATTGAAC
>JAICPS010000391.1 GCA_025929715.1 Anaerolineae bacterium
AAGCTTTTGGTGCTCGTTACGCCAAATAATCCCACAGGCGCCGTCACACCCCCACACGTGATACGTGAGATTGCAGATCTGGCCGTTGAACATAATCTTATTGTTCTTAGTGATGAGATTTACGCTAAGCTGATATACGACGGATCGGAGCATCTTTCCATCGCCAGCTTACCCGGGATGCGCAAGCGGACGATCACACTCAATGGATTTTCAAAAGCATATGCAATGACCGGCTGGCGCGTGGGTTACATGGCGGCGCCACAACCTTTTATCCGACTTCTGACCGAGCCGCGTCATAGTCTGAGCATCAATACCAGCACCCCTTCCCAATACGCCGCGCTCGCAGCTCTGACAGGACCACAGGAACCGGTGGAGGAAATGCGCCGCGCCTATCTGGAACGCCGCAACTTCATGATGGAAGCGCTCGATCGAATGGGTCTGACCTACGGTCATCCCGGGGGCGCGTTCTACATCTATACCAACGTTTCAAGCACCGGCCTATCCGCCCCGCAACTGTGCGAAATGCTGTTAAGGAAGGCTCAAGTCCTGATTTTCCCCGGCTCGATGTTTGGGGACGACAGTGGTCGCTACATTCGTATCGGTTACCTTCAGCCGCTTGACAGAATCAAGGAAGCCGTGGAACGGATGGAGCGAGTACTCGCGTCAAACCGGGTACCTTCCTGATCCGCTCCGAGAGAATAACCATATGTCTAACGATGAGTTTCTAACCGGAATCTATAACATTACACCGACTCCGTTCACTGAGGACGGCGCGTTCGACGAGGCCAGTATGCGCCGGCTTGTGGATTTCATGGTCGATTGTGGCGTGGACGGGCTGACGATCCTCGGCGTTCTTGGCGAGGCCGGAAAGGTATCAGAAGTGGAACGCGATCGGATTATTGAGACGGTTGTTGATGCCGCAAGCGATCGTCTGCCTATCTGTGTAGGAACGACACACGCAGCGACCGGACAGTGCATTGCTTACAGCAAACGTGCGCAAGAACTTGGCGCGAAAGCCGTCATGATCGCGCCACCCAAGCTTGCCCGCTCAAATGACGCAGCGTTGCGACGACACTACCTGGCAGTAGCCGGCGCGATCGACCTGCCCATCGTCGTGCAAGATCACCCGGCAAGTAGCGGCGCCTACATGAGCGTCGACTTCATCGCATCGCTCGCCGAAGAAGCGCCTTCATGTCGCTTTCTGAAGCTCGAGGATGAGCCGGCTCCACCCAAAGTGAGCCGGGTGCTCGCTGCTAACTCTGACATACGCGTCTTTGGTGGCCTGGGCGGAATGATGTTCCTTGAAGAGTTGCGCCACGGAGCCGTAGGGACGATGACCGGTTTCGCGTTTCCTGAGATTCTTGTCGAAATTCATCGCAAATTCGTTGCCGGCGATGTTGATGGAGCAACGGCGCTGTTTTACCGCTACTGTCCACTGATTCGTTTTGAGAATCAGGCGCTAATCAACCTTCCGTTGCGAAAGGAGATTTATCGCAGGCGCGGTGTGATTGCCTCGGCGTGCGCCCGAGCGCCGTTTACGCCTCTGGATGGCGATACCCTTGCCGACCTCACCGACCTGCTGAAACGCTTGCAACTGACGGAGGAAGCATAGATGAACTTAAATTTGCAAGGCAAACGGGCGCTTCTTCTGGCCTCGAGCCGTGGACTGGGTTTTGCCTGCGCTATGGGCCTGGCCCGCGAGGGATGTGACGTCGTCATTTGCAGCCGCGACCGTGAGCGGATCAATAGCGCGGCGAAGCAGATTCGGAAAGAGACGAACGCCAGGGTGCACGCGGCGGTGTGTGATGTCTCCAGCCCGGAAGCTGTCCAGGAGCTGGTTGATCAGGCGGTAGAAACTTTTGGTGGGCTCGAAATTGTCGTTCACAACGCGGGCGGCCCACCGCCGGGCACGGTGACGTCGTTATCGCCAGAGAAGTGGTACGATGCCTTCGATCTGAACCTGATGAGCTTTGTCTGGCTGGTACGAGCGGTAGTTCCCGTAATGCGAAAGAGCAACTACGGTCGAATTCTCGCCATAACCTCTTCATCGATTAAGGAGCCGATTCCCAATCTCGTACTTTCCAACACGATGCGCACCGGGGTACTCGGTCTGGCGAAAACGCTCTCAAAGGAGTTGGGTGCGGATAATATACTCGTCAATGTGATCGCTCCGGGCCGAATTGCGACGGAGCGCGTGGAAGAGCTAGATCGCGCCGCGGCCGCCCGCCGCGGCGTGAGCGTCGAGCAGGTGCATGAAGAATCGCGGAATTCGATTCCTCTGGGCCGTCTAGGCCGGCCGGAAGAGCTGGCTAACCTTGCTGTGTTCCTCGCATCCGAGGCAGGCAGTTATATCACCGGAACGGCCATCGCAGTCGATGGCGGTCGGCTCAATGCGCTTCAATAACGCTGCAAATGGCAACGAATTGCTAATTGGAGGATCTAGAACGGCGTGAATGCTGATGCTGTGAACGCGCTCCACTCTTTCGTGCTGGAAAAGATGCAAGGGACACACATGCCGGGTCTCAGCGTGAGTGTTATAGAGCGGGGTAAAGTTCACTTGCACCGTGCGTTTGGATTTCGCGATCTCGAAACGCGCCAACCCGTTACCTCTCGCACAATTTTCGGCCTCGGTAGCATTACAAAGGTCTTCACCGCGATAGCCATCTTGCAGCTCCATGATCGCGGCATCCTGGATCTCAATGACCGCCTCGATCGCTATCTCGACATAGACCTCATGCCATTTGGCCAGCCCATCCGCATCTGGCATTTGCTCTCACACTCGAGCGGAATTCCCGCCCTGGGCCTTTCAGAATCAAAGATGTCCACAGACTGGTTCATGAGTGGCATTCCAGTGGCGACTGAGGAAGACCTCTTTGCCTTTCTGGACGGCGTGTCAATATGGGCCGCGTGCGAGCCGGGAAGGCGCTGGTACTATTTGAATGAAGGATATCTTCTACTAGGCCAGCTCATCGCCCATCTTTCGGGCCAGCCCTATACCGAATACATAGAGCAGCATATCCTGGCTCCTCTACAAATGGAACGGACTCGCTTCTCACGGACGCGACGTGTGCAGGACAAGGATGCGGCGACGCCATATATGCGCGGGCGCGACGGTGATTTATTTGTGGGCGCGGCTCTTTACGGTGAAATGCCCGCGGCAGGCGGCCTTGCCAGCTGTGCGCAAGACATGTCCCGTTTTGCCGAGGTCCTACTACATGAGGGCAGCTTCCCGAATGGTGGACAACTTCTCACTGCTGACTCCTTACGTCAAATGCAAACGCCACGGATTCCTCTACCACAAGAACCCGCGGAAATAGACTGTCGGGAACCGGACGCGAAGAGCGGGACCGGTGAGCACCCGAAAATAGCGGCGGCCTATCAGGGCTATTTCGGTTGCGGTCTCCAGATATATCGAAACTTCTACGGTTTCGATCTCATGGCACATGGTGGGGGCATCATGGGTGGCACGAGCTACCTTGCCTATCTGCCAGAGTGTGGCCTGGCTATCGTGCTGCTGGCCAATGCACACGGTTATCCATTAGGCCAAATGGCCATGGTCTTCCTGGCACAACTTCTTGGCAAGAACTACGTTGAATTGCCATTCGTTCAGATTGACCGAGCACTTGAACCCCTTGTTGGATCTTACGAAAGCTTCCGTAGCACAATTCTAGCAGAGGTTACACGTGAGGGAGACCTGCTACGCTTCACTATTCGTTACAATCACGAACATCGCTCCTCAATTCTAGTCCCTCTTTGTTTAGGGGAAGATCATTTGCGCTTCGAGACGTTCTCGGGCGGACGCCGCATGGAAGTCGATTTCTACCGGAACGAAAGGGGCATCGACGTTCTATTTGAGCGTTACAAGTTTCGACGGCGCGATTGATGACCAGTAAGTCAAGTGAGCGGATCACTTCTGCTCGACCGCTCATTTCGCGTGACCTGCTTCGTGTGCGTATGGTTAGCGATCCTCGGATATCACCGGAGGGCACGCGTGTGGCATGGGTTCTCCATTGGATCGATGCAGCGCACAACCAAAACCGCTCGGCTATCATGTTGACAAATTTAAACACGGATGAGACACGCCAGTTGACACCCGGCGATGCAAGCGCGTCCCATCCTCGTTGGTCGCCCGATGGCGAGTACCTGGCTTACCTGAGCACGGCAGGCGGACGGAATGGTAATGAAACGGCAGGAAGGCCAGACCGCCCACCGTTACACGGGGCTTCTGTAGTTGGCAATGCGCCTCAACTTTTCGTTGTTGCGTCCATCGGGGGCGAACCGCACCAGCTCACAAATCTCATCGGTGGCGCTGCTCAACCGGCCTGGTCCCCTGATGGCGGGCATATTTCCATCACGTCGTTCGTGCACCCTGAACGAGGTCTTGAACCAGTCAGGGACGAGCAAGCGCCTACCGAACCGTACGAACGTTTTAACAGCGACGTGCTGGTTGTCCGCCGTCTTCACTGGAAGATGGATGGCGTCGGCTATTTTGGCGAGTACCGGCGCCACGTGGTGCTCATACCGTTCGTACCTTCTAGCATCGATTCTGGTCAGCCTCAATTGCTGACGACAGGGGAGTGGGATCTGAACGTGCCCACCTGGTCGCCCGATGGGCGTCAGATCGCTGTCATTGGTAATGTGAAGCGCGACGCAGACTTTGTGCGCCGGCAGTTTGTGTATCTGCTCGACCCAAATGGCACTCCGCCTGTTCTCCCAGAGGAAGTTTTCGGACTC
>JAICPS010000230.1 GCA_025929715.1 Anaerolineae bacterium
CGCTCATCGTCGTCAGCCACGACCGCTATTTTCTAGATCGCTGCGTCGATTTCTTGGTGCACTTTGAAGACGGCGAGGTGAGCGGGCGCTATCCCGCGCCCTACAGCAGCTTCAAGCGGCTGCGGACGGAGGCGGATAGACCGCAGACGAGCCGACCGCAGACCGCCGAGGAACAATACAAGACGATAGGCGCCGAGAACTCGTCGCAGCGCGGTCTGAGCTGGAAGGAGCAGCGCGAAATGGACGATCTTGAGACGCAGATCGCGGTGTTCGAAGAGCAAAAGGCATCCATCGTGCTGGCGATCAACAAAAGCGGAGACGATTATCTGCAGCTGCAGGCGTTGGCTGACGAGCTGAAGGCGGTAGAACAGCGGCTGGAGAAGGCCATGAAACGGTGGACGGAACTAGCCGAGATGCGAGAACATGCAGGTGACCGGCACTTCAGAAGTGCCAGTCACCTCGAATGACATTGACCATCAATTTACCCTGTGCTAGACTGTCTTATGTATACTTTTCCTGGATTGGAGGGTTCCGTGAAACAGAAATCGTCTCCCACCCACAGCGGCGCCTTGTGGCTCATCCTCGTCCTTCTGCTCGCGCTCTTTTTGGCGGCCTGTGAGCGACCATTGCAGGAAGAGGTGACACTGGAACCCGCGGCTCCGGGCGAGGGGACGACGCCAGGGGTTGTGTTGACGCCCGTCGTTCCGGGAGGGACAGCGCCCGGATTAGCGACGCCCGGTCTGCTGCCCACGCCGACAAGCGCTGTACCTGGTGCAACGGCCGGCGCGCCTGAGGGCGGCGAAGCGCCGACAGGGGGCGAAGATGCGCAAGGTGGAGAGGACGCAGAAGGCACAACGGAACCGCCGGCAACCGAAGAGACAACCACGCCCGAAGGAGACGTGATCTACACCGTGGTCGCCGGTGATATCCTGGGCGATATCGCCGACCGTTATGGGGTGACGGTGGAAGCCATCGCCGCCGCCAATAATTTGCCAAACGTGCACACGCTGGAAGTAGGCCAGCAGTTACTAATTCCCTTGAGCGGCGAAACGGCCGGAGGCGAAGAAACCGGCGGCGAGGAACCCGCCGGCACAGGTGAGCAGATCCACGTCGTGCAGCCGGGCGATACGCTATTCCGCATCGGGCAGCAGTATGGGTTTACGGTGGACGAGTTGGTGGCTTATAACAGCCTGGCAGACCCGAACCGGCTGGACGTGGGCCAGCAAATCCGCATCCCGCCTGCCGAATAGGGGCGAGGCAGGTCGGCTAGGGTCTGAGGGATATTTAACACCTCATTCCGACCTGCCTCGCCCCTACCGTTCATTCTGATCATCATGCTCGCCGCGATCCCCAAATGATTTCAGATCCAGCGCCAGCCGCTGCAGGGCGCGTTGCACGATGTAATGGACCGTGCCTGGTGGATAATGCCCCGATTCGTCTCTTTCGCCGCCAGGAACGCCCAGCAGCAATTCCATGCCCTCGTCCACGGAATTGATGGCCCAGACATGGAACAATTCCTCCTCGACCGCCTGCACTAGCTCTTCGCGCAGCATGAGATTGTTAGCGTTGGCCTGCGGGATCAGCACGCCCTGCTCACCCGTTAGACCGCGCTCCTTGCAAACCTGGAAAAAGCCCTCTATCTTCTCCGTCACCCCGCCAACTGCCTGCATCTGCCCATGCTGGTTGATGGAACCGGTGACGGCGACGGACTGGCGCACGGGCAGTTCGCTGAGACTCGATAGCAGCGCGTATAACTCGGCGGCCGAGGCGCTGTCGCCGTCAATTTCCATATAGTTCTGCTCAAACGTCAGGCTGGCGGAAAGGGAAAGCGGCTGATCCTGGGCGTACGTACCGCCGAGGTAGCCTATGAGTGTGAGCAGGCCCTTGTTATGGATGGGGCCGGCCATATCTACCTCGCGCTCGATATTGACCACGCCGTCCTCGCCCATGTAAGTGCGCGCCGTGATGCGGCCTGGAGAACCAAAGGTGTAGTCACCCAGATCGAGCACGGAGAGGCCGTTGACCTGCCCCACCACGGCGCCCTCAGTGGCGATGAGCAGATCGCCCTGCAGAATCTGCTCGCGGATGCGCTCTTCGACCCGGTTGGCGCGATAGACGCGTTCCGAAAGCGTATAATAGACGTCTTCGACCGTGACCACGTCGCGGCCCGCCTCTGTGGCCCAGTAGTTGGCCTCGCGAATGAAATCGGCGATGTCTCCAAAACGGGTGCTGAGGCGGTTCTGGTCCTCGCACAGCCGCGATCCATATTCCACGATTTTAGTTACCGCGGCGCAGTCAAAGTGGCGTAACCCTTCCTGGCGGCAGCGCTCGGCGATAAACTGCGCGTATTGCAGCTCATGCGCGTCGTCGCGCGCCATCGACGAGTCGAATTCGGCCTTGACCTTGAACAGTTCGGAAAACTCATCTTCCTGATCGAAGTAGGCGTAATACATTTCTTCGCTGCCCAGCAGAATGACTTTCACCTGTAGCGGGATGGGAGCGGGCTCAAGCGACTGGGCCAGCACGTGAGAGCCATGCAAGGCTTCAGGGGGCTGCAGCTGGATTTCCCGTGCTTTGAGGGCGCGCTTCAGCGCTTCCCAGGCGTCGGCGTGGCGGCCGATGTCGCGGGCGTAAACGATCAGATAGCCGCCGTTGGCGCGGTGCAGGCTGCCGGCGCGCAGCGTGGTGAAGTGAGGCGCCATCGAGCCCTGGTACAGCTCATACTCCATGCGCCCGATCAGGTTGAGATAGCTAGGATTCAGCTCGACGACGACGGGCGCGCCCTCCAAGCGGCTGTTGTCTACAAAAAGGTTGACTTCGTAGCGCCTCAGAAGATTTTGCGCCTCGGCGGGTCTCCGGCCGTCGCCAGCTTCTTGCTCTCCGTTGGCAAGAAAATCGTACAGGTGATTCAATATGTCCTGCCTCATTACCTTTAGATAAGCCAGAACCTGCGGCAGGCCGGCGTAGGCTGCCTCAAGCTGCGGGAAGTGCCGGTCAACGGCGGCAGCCTGACCGGATTCGTCACCCGCGAAAACGCCCGGCAGCTCGCGCCTAAGGTTGTCGATCAGCGCGGATACGCCGGCCTGCAACGCGACGCCACGACCCGCGGGCAGCGACAGCGCCTGTGGGCGGTGCGGGTGGGCGAAGTTATGGACGTACACAAAGTCCGGCGGCGCTGGCTGGCGGGCCGCGCGCTGCTCTAAAAAGCGGCGAATGGCCGTCGTGCGTCCCGTACCGGTATCACCCACCACGAAAACGTTAAAGCCCTGACCCTGCATACCCAGGCCAAACGCAATGGAGCGCGTGCCGCGCGGTTGGCCAATGATTGCGCCGCCGATATCGAGATCGGCCGTCGTCCGGAATCGGAACTGGCCGCCCGCGCAAACGCGACGCAGCTTTTCGGGTGGTAGCGAGTTAATGGTCATATTAGACAAACCCATAAATAATCGAGCCGTAGACCGCCATGCTGAGCACGCTGTCGACGGCAGCATAGATGAATAAAAAGTAAAGCGCGGACGGCGCGTCCCGGCGGTATGTGAAGTGCCAGGCGGTGACTAAAGCCGCGAGCAGAATCAGCGGTATCACGCTCCACTGCAGCGCTACGCCCAACCACGGCGGAATAAAGGGTATCCAGGGCGAGAAAGGCACAAAGTCTCCGATTCCGGGCAACGTCGCCATTTTCACCAACCAATAAGTGATGATAGCCAGCCCCAGGCTGGCCGCCGAGCCCGGACTGATGCCTCGCGCTGCTTCACGTCGCATGAAGCTGGTGACGGCGAGCACAACCAGAGGCGCTATCAGCCAGAGAATTCCGGCAAACGGCGCCAGAACGGCGCCGGACAGGAGCCCGAAGACAAGCTCTGTGACAACGCGTGAAACGACGCTCAAGGAAACAGTGGTGAGCGCCGCATTTACGTCGGGCGCGGTGGCAGACAGATATGTGAGGAAACCGCGCGGTTCGGCCGGCTCCAGCCAGGTGGCATAGAGATAGCCCTGCCCGTCGCTGCGCACGTAAGGAAAGGACGATCCCGAGCGTGTGAAGCTGAGAAGCTGGTAGCTCACCGGCCGGCCATCCCGAAAATAAATAAGGGCTGATTGGCGGGCTTCTTTGCGCAGCTCGTACGCCGCCATGACCTGTGTTGCGACGACCAGCTCACTCGCCGGCTCCCTGTTCGATTCCAGGTCCATGGGCGCCGTAAGAGCGCCTTCCACCGGCAGCGGCACGCGTGAGCCACTATGGAGCGTCGTCCCGGTAGCCGGTTCGTAATCGAGGTTATAATCAGCCGGAGCGTATAAACTTTGTTCTTCGCCTATCTCAGCGGGCCGGCCTAGAGGAAATATAATGTAATTGGTCTCAGCCGAGCCGGCCTGCGGCCCGGTACGAACCTCAACAGTCCAGAAGACGTAGACGTGCTCGTCGTCCACGCCGAGAAAAGGACCCGTCAACACACTGCTGAGCCCGGCGAAGGCGGTGAGGAGCAGCGTGCCGGCCCGCCCGTCGCTGCCGGCGACCTGCCCGGAGCCATAGTACGCATAATAAAAACTTGGCGAAGTTGTTCCCGGAGGGTAACGAAGCCAAACTGCATGCAACCCACCCTCGGCGTCCACTCGCAGTTCGGGCTCGATGCCCTGATCGTCAACCAACACCGGTTCAGCAGAAGAGGCCACGTCGTTAACGGCATATAGGCCGGGCTCGCGCGGACCGCCGGCAAACCAGGCGGTAACCGGCTGCGTACCGCGAAGGGCGACACCGTAACTGTCTACCGCGGCATCGTTAGAAAGAAGTCGCGTAT
The DNA here is from genome assembly GCA_025929715.1 of Anaerolineae bacterium. Taxonomy (GTDB): domain Bacteria; phylum Chloroflexota; class Anaerolineae; order Promineifilales; family Promineifilaceae; genus JAAYYY01. The sequence goes on from JAICPS010000230.1 coordinate 4,794, forward strand.
CGCCGCTGTCATTACCTCCTGCATCCATCGTCGCGGAATAGAGGCTGCCCTCGTCGATCCAGAAGAGGCGCAGTCGTTGCCCATGCCAGATAATCTCGGGCTGCATCGGGCTACGCAGCGACTCCTGAAGCACGCTTTCCCAGGCCAGGTCCAGCCGCCTGTCGAAATGTTTGACCTGCAGGCGGGCTACTCCGTCCACCTCTACTGCAAATAACAGCGTCATCCCGCCCTGATCGTCCAGCGCCACCGACACGGGATCGGCTGCCAGCGAATTGCCCACCAGCATTGCGCGCCGCCAGCCTGGAGCGTTAAGCCACGTGCTCTCTTCTGGCCCGCTGCAGGCGGTGACAAGCGCCAGCAGGACAAGCAGCGCCAGCAACGGGCGGGATCGCCGGCTTCCTAACCCTTTCTTCTTCACGGTATGAGTCCCATTACACAGCAAACAGGGAGGCGAAACAGTTCGATCGCCTCCCTGATAGATTGTCCTTGGTTGTGTAGGGGCGAGGCAGTTCCGAGCGGATGCAGTGCTGCAAATCGAACGTGATTACCGACCTGCCTCGCCCCTATGGCGCTTCCGTCGTGATATTCTCCTCCGGCACCCAGCCTTCGCCGGTTGGCGCATCGATCTGGTACCAAACCGTGCCGTTGTTGTCGGCCGCGGCCAATATGGTCACTTGCGCGCCTCGCTCCTGGGTTGCGATCACGCGACCACCAGGTTGATCGTGCATGTTCACCAAAAAACCGACGCCGGTGAGATAAACGGTTTCGCCCGTTTGAATGGCGGAACCTTCCGCCTCGCCGCTCTCTTCTCCGCCAGGGGTATCTTCCTCATCCGTCGCGGTTTCCTCGCCATCGGCGTCACCTTCGGCCGGTTCCAGATTGTCAGCGCCCACCCAGCCACTGCCGGTGGCGGCATCAATCTGGTACCATATTTCACCTTCATGTTCCGCCAATCCCTGTACTGTCACCTGGGCGCCGCGCTGTTGCCCGGCGATGATGCGGCCACCCGGCGCATCGAGTAGATTTACCAGAAAGCTAATCCCTGTAAGCGTAGCCGTATCGCCCACGGCGAACGTGCCTTCAATGTCGTCGGGGTTGCCGGCGCCTCCGACAACTGGACTTTGCCCACGCTCTGTCGCTTCGGCCGGGGTCAAAACTTCACCGGCCTGGGCACAAGCCAGGCCGGCAAATAACAACAGTGCAATCAACCACACAATCGCCCACCGCCCATTTTTTTCAGCAGCGTTCATCCACTTCCTTAAATCCATAATTGTCTAAGAAGCCTTAGTGTTTGCCGCGCAGGCGTGGGTCGAACGCATCGCGCAGCCCATCGCCCATGAAATTGAAGGCCAGCGTGAAGAGTGACAGCGCCAGGCCGGGCACCAGTACGAGATACGGCCGGGAGCGAAGTCCGGAAAAGCCTTCGTTGATCATGGCGCCCCAACTGGGCGTGGGTGGATCGACGCCGAGGCCAATGAAGCTCAGAACAGCCTCGGCGAAAATATAACCTGGAATGGCGAGGCTCTCGGCAATCAGCAGAGGGCCGACGATGTTGGGCATCAGATGCTTGAAAATGATCTGGTTATCTGTGGCGCCCAATGCGCGCGCGGCCTCCACAAATTCCTTTTCTTTATACGAGAGCACCTGGCCCCGCGCCAGGCGCGCCATGCCGACCCAGTTCAGCGCGCCAATGGCGATAAACAGGAAGAGCAAGCCGCCCATGGACTGATTTAGACTAATTAGAAAGCCGGCAGTTCCTTCGCTGACGCCGGCCCGGGCTAGGGCCTTAAAGTAGACGCTCATAATGATGATGATCGGCAGCAATGGCACCGCGTAGAGAAAATCGACGACGCGCATCATGATATCGTCGGTGCGGCCGCCGGCATAGCCCGACACGGTACCATAGACAAAACCTATGACAAGACTGACCGTTGAGGCCACCAGGGCCACGCTCAATGAAATTCGCGTCCCATAGACGACGCGGCTGTAGAGGTCGCGGCCGAGCCCGTCGGAACCGGCTAAGAACAGCGTGCAGCCCCACTCCAGGAACGTTCCTTCCCAGTGGCATGCGGGCAGCTGGTTGGTCGTGATAACATACCCGGTCATCGGCTCGGCGCGATTATTGGCTAAATTTTGATAGGCAAAATCATAGGGCGTAATCAGTGGCGCCACTAGCGCTACGATAGTGACGATGATGATAAAGACCATGCCGGCGACGGCGATCTTGTTGCGTCGAAACTCGCGCCAGGCGTCCTGCATCGGGCTACGCCCTTCTTTGAGCGCTTCTTCTGTTCTTTGTTGGATAGGAATTTCTGCGACCATTTTCTTCTTCTCACATATGATGAAGTTACCGGCACTTCCAACGTGCCGGCCAGCTACTACTAGTCATAACGAATACGCGGGTCCAGCCAGGCGTACATGATATCTACAAACAG
>JAICPS010000114.1 GCA_025929715.1 Anaerolineae bacterium
CTTCACCGACTTCGTGCTGGTCGTCCGGCAGTACGGCATCTTTCTACCGCATATCCAGGGCTAAACCCCTGAACGGACCGCGGGTATCTTGCCCGCAGGTGCGACCAGGATGGTCGCGGTCCATCGTTGAGCATAAAAAGGGCGCGTCCCACACGGGGCGCGCCCTTTTTTCCTCACTGTTGGACAAGTTTATAAACTTGTCCTACGAGATCTGCGCGATAATCGACTGCGCCTGCTCGATCAGCGGCTGCGCCTGCTCCTGCGTCAGCAGCCCGTCTTCCACAAAGTCGTTAACCTGATTGACGAACGCGTTCAGCTGGTTGATCGCCGGGGTGGTGTTGCCGTTATTCAGCTGGTCAATCGCCGCCTGTAGCTTGGCTTTCAACGCGTTGCCCTGGCCGTTATTCAGCGTGCCGCCGGCCACCAGCGCGTTTACGTCGTCGATCACGTAGCCAATGCGCTCTTGCGGCGGGGCGAACTCCACGAAGACGGCGGTGGTGCGGGCCGGGACGCTGAACGTCCCGCCGGCCTCGTCATAGCTCGAGGTCGTCACCACCTCGTCCACCGAAGTCTGCTGTACCGGGTGCAGGGTGTAAGCCTCACCCGCAGCGCCCGACACGGTGAACGATTGCGCCTCGTCGTTGGCATTCACCAGCACGACGATTGACTCGAACGCGCGGTCCAGATCGGTAGCCGTCGCGTCCGAGATGCTCATCACGATCAGGCCCGGAATCTGGTCTGGCCCGGTGTTGTGGAAGACCAGGCGCTCCTGTATTTCGGCCTCCGTCTGCAGGTGGAACAGCGCCGAGCTGTAACGGATCTGCGCCAGCTCCTGGAAGAGGGCCGCCATCTGCGTGATGGCCGCCTCGTCGGGATGCATGTTCAGGTCGGCCAGCCTCGGGGCCATCAGGTACCAGTTGTCCTGGTTCACGCCCGCCACCGGCAGGCCCACGCCGAAGTTGTTGCTCTGGTACGTGAAATCCAGCTTGTTGAACCAGTCGCCCGAGTTATAGCTGTCACGGTCGAACGATTTCGAGCGCAGCAAGTCGCTGCCGGCGTGGAAGAAGGGCACGCCCTGGCCCAGCATCACCGTGCTCAACGCCACGTTCTGCGCGCGCACGCGATCTTCCATGCTGCTATCCAGCGGCATGCCGTAGGCGTAGATGTCGTACAGCGTCTGGTTGTCGTGCTTTTCGATGTACGAAATGTTCTCCTGCGGATCTTGCGTATAGCCTGCCGGCTGGCCGTTGTAATCCACGCCCGCGCCGGTCACCACGTTGCCGTTGCGGTCCACGAACTCGTAATCCGCCAGGTTGCCCGCCATCCCCACGCGAATCTGGTCGCCGAACAGCAGCAGCCGCGCCAACTGGTCGCCCGGCGGAATCACGGACGCCGTCCAATTGTTGGGGTCATAGAACAGGCCGCTGGCGAAGCCCTGCTCCTGCAGCGCGTCGCCATTGTTGAACGGCCCCGGTCCGCGCACGGCGTCGCGCAGGCGGTCGCTGAAGGTGCCGATGCCCGTGCCTGCCATGTTGAACTGCGTGGCGTTCACGCCGCGGGCGTTGTCCGCCACCTCGCCGAAGTTCCAGCCCTCGCCGTACACGTAGATGCTCGAGCCGTCCACCCCGTCTTCTTCCAGCGTCAGGCTGTCCAGCGCCGCGCGCACGTTCAGCATGTTCGCCTTCATGTGGTGGCCCATCAGGTCAAAGCGGAAGGCGTCCACCTTGTACTGCGTGGCCCACGTCAGCACAGAGTCGATCATCAGCTTTTCCATCATGTTGTGCTCGGTCGCCGTGTTCTGGCAGCAGGTGCTGGTCTCCACCGCACCTGTGTCGTTGAGGCGGTGGTAGTAGCCGGGCACGACGCGGTCCAGGACCGACTTTTCGGCCTGTCCCGACGAATTAGTGTGGTTGTAGACCACGTCGATGACCACGCGCAGCCCCATCTCGTTCAAAGCCTGCACCATTTCGCGGTACTCCACGATGCGCGTCGCGCCGTTGGGGTTGGTGCTGTAGCTGCCTTCGGGGGTGGTGTAGTGGAACGGATCATACCCCCAGTTGAAGGCGTCCGTGTCGGCGTACGGCGTGATCAGCGCCTGCTGTTCCTCTGAGTCGGGCGGGAAGCTTGAGAGCAGGTCCCAGTCGGCCGACTGCCACTGCGACTTATCCTCATTGATGGTGGCGATGTCGAACGTCGGCAGCAGGTGCAGGTGCGAGAGCCCCGCGTCCACCAATGCCTGCAGATGAATGAGCCCGTACGTGTCCTCCAGCGTGAAGGCCGTGTACGTGCCTTTCAGCTCCTCGGGAACCGACGGATCGTTGACGCTGAAGTCGCGCACGTGAATCTCGTAAACCGAGATATCCTCCGGCGAGCCCAGCGGCGGCTTGTCCAGCGTCTCCCAGCCTGCCGGCTCCAGCGCCGCGTCTTCCAGATTAACGATCTGGCTGCGCGTGCTGTTCATGGACAGGCTGAAGGAGTAGGGGTCTGTCACCATGTTGTGCTCGACAGCGCCCGTGCTGTGGACGTAGACCTGGACTTCGTACAGGAAGTATTTGTTCTTCCAGTCAGTGTCGCCCTCGATGCTCCAGACGCCGAAGTCAGGGTCGAGCGTCATAGGCATGGCCGTGCCGGTAGTATTGGGATCGGCGTCGTCATAGAGATGCAGCGTCACGGAGATGGCCGTTGGCGCCCAAAGTTTCAGCGTGGGCGCGTCGCCGTCCCAGGTCAGGCCAAGGTCGCCCTCGTAGGTGTACAGGTCGTCCAGCACGCCCGGAATTTGCAGCCCCGTCGCGTCTACGGACAACCCCTCGGCGTTTAGGGCCGATACGGCGATCTGTCCCTTCAGAATCTCGGGCACCAGGTCAAGGTCGGACTCGCCAATCTTCAGCGCGGGCAGTTCTGCCAGGTGCGGGAACTTGTCCCGTACTGCTTGTGGCAGCCCATTGGGATCGATGGTCAGCGTCAGGAAATCGCCGCCCGTGATGCCTTCCGCGGTCGCCTCCAGGCCACCTGTGGGCGCGTAGTGCAGCTGATAGGAATTACTCGTGTCTGTGGCCGCAGCCCAGGCAATGGTATTCTCGGCCACCCAGTAAGCGCGCTGCTGGTTGATGTTGCCGGCGTTGCCCCCGGCCGCCCCGGTGATAATGGGCAGCACGTAGTGCGGTTCGTCCGCATTCACAGGGTTCTCGCCCTGCAGCTGCCAGACCTCGTAGCCCCATTTGTCGAGCACAAGGAACTGGTCGGGTCCGGGGTCCTTGGTGTCGCCGCGGTGCAGGATATAGGCCAGTTCGGGAGCGCCGTCCACCAGCGGCACGTTAAAGACCGGGCCAAAGGTGTCCAGGTGGTCCCAACGCACCGGCTCCTGCCACGACGGGTTAGGGTTCAGCGCGCCGGCCCACACGTGAAGGCCCCAAAAGTCGTTGAAGTCCGGGCTGCTGGAATCGCCGTAGTCGCCGTCCGGCCGGTGATAGTGGATCGTGGCCACGTCCTCGGCTGCGCCGCGGCTGGGGTAAACGGTCACGTCGCCCGATTGCAGCCAGATGCTCGCGTCTGCGGCCGGGTCGAAGCTGCGGTCAGGACTGTCGACAGGGTCCTTTGTATCGCCACGGTGCACGATGAAGTTTACGGGCTGGCTCACGTCCTGGATGGCGATGTTGAAGAAAGCGCCGTATTCGTCAAAGCCGGTCGGCGGCTTGGGCGCGGTCCACTCGGTCACTTCCGAAGGGTCGATGGCCTCGCCCCACAGGTGCAGGCCCCAGAAGTCGTTGAAATCGCCGCTGGAAGGATCTCCATAGTCGCCGTCCGGGCGGTGGTAGTGGATCGTCACGTAGCCCTGCGCCTCGGCCTGCGTCGTGTACTCGTTGGCGTCGTCCTGGCGCGTCCAGATTTCGGGGCTGATCGCGGGATTAAACATGCGGTCGGCCGTCGTGCCGTCCTTGATGTCGCCGCGGTGGATGATAAAGTTAACCTCTGTGGAGCCCGGGACCAGGCGCACCCAGGCGAAGCGTCCGTACTCGTCTTCGCCCAGGAACGGCCGCGGATTTTCCCAAACCGTATGGTAGTCGGGGTCGACGCCGTCGCCCCACAGGTGCAGGCCCCAGAAGTCGTTAAAATCGCCGGTGGTATGGTCGCCGTAGTCGCCGTCGGGGCGGAAGTAGTGGATCACAGCGTAGGCCGCGCTACCCTCCGGCTCCTCCTCGACGGCGGTGACCACGTCAACTTCGGCGCTGTTCAGGTTGCCATTCAGGTCGCTGACGATGGCCTTAAAATTGAGCGCCGCGCCCAGCGGCGCCTCGCTCACGTCGTAGAAGACGCGGTAGGGCGCGTTGTCGTCCGTGCCGATTACCTCGTACTCCCCACCGTCTACAGAAACGGCAAAGGTTACTTCGGCGTAACCGGCGTTGCTCAGGCCAGCGCCCACTTCGACCAGTCCAGACACCTCGCTGCCGGCGGCCGGCGTCGAAATCACGATGCCCGGCGCGCTGTCGCCGACGGCGATGGGCGTCTCCGCGCGGTAGACGGCTGCGCTCAGCGCGGGAACGGTCAGCGTCAGGTTGCCGTCCGCATCAGAGGCTACCGCCGCGCCACCCCCGGGATAAATCTGCGTAAAGGTGGTGTTGGGAGAATCGGTGTCGAACGTCGCCGTGTCTTCGCCTTCGGAATTGTTAAGCGCCACCACGTACTCGACCTGCTCGTCACGCTCGATGCGCGAGAAGGCGTAGATGCCGGCCGAGCTCTCGCTGAAGCGGTGGATCTGCGCGCCCTGGCTCAGCGCCGGATGCGCCTCACGCACTGCGGCGTATTCTGAGAAGCTCTGGTAGAGCGGGTGGGTCGTGTCAAAGTTGTCGTCCGCCGTCGTGGCGTCCGTGCCGATCAGGTCGTCGTCGTTGTAGGAAGCGACCTGGCTGGGGAACATGTCCTGCCGCGCGTCCTGGTCGCCGCCGTCGCCGGTGAAGCCTTGCTCGTCGCCGTAGTAGACCAGGGGCACGCCGCGGCTGAAGTAGGAGAGGGCGTAGGCTAGCTCCACCCGCGCCAGGCGCTCCGCGTCGGACGCGCCGGGGTTGCTGGCGCTGACGTCGAAGCCCAGGCGGCCGATGTCGTGGTTGCCAATGAATTTGACGAGCTGGTAGGCGTTGCTGTCCTCGTCGGTGTAGTAGTCGTCACCGGCGAAAAAGGCCGCCAGGTCATTGGTGTTGACGCCGCCGCTGGCGAAGCTTTTGGCCGCACCGTCGAAGCCGAAGTCCAACACGGAGGGGAAACCCAGCTCGGTCGTAAAGCGGCCCGTGAAGGCCGGGTTGCCGTCGAACACTTCGCCAAACATCACGAACTCGGGAATGCCCTGGGAAGCGGCGTGCGACAGGATCTGCGGCACAAACGCCTCCCACAGCTCGTCGTTGACGTGCTTGACTGTGTCCACACGGAAACCGTCAATTCCGAACTGGGTGATCATGTTCTTGTGAATGTCGATCATGCCGTTGACGACGTCGGGATGCTCCGTAAACAGGTCGTCCAGGCCCACGAAGTCACCGTAAAGCGAGCTTTCGCCGGCAAACGTCGAGTCGCCGCGGTTGTGGTAGTAGATAGGGTCGTTAAGCCAGGCCGGGTTCTTGGCTGTGGCGTCGCCAGCATCGGGGAAGATGGGCGTGTAGGGGAAGCTGACCGCCGGGTCCAGCGGCGGAAACGTGTCGCCGCCGGCAAAATCGCGGTCGTCAAAGACGTTGCCGTCCGCGTCACGATAAGGGAACTGTTCCTTGTTGCGGTAAGTGAAGACGCCCTCTTCGTAGCTGATCACGTCGGCCGTGTGGTTGAGCACGACGTCGAAGAAGACCTTTATGCCCATCGCGTGCGCGGCTGAGATGAGGTCTGTCATCTCCTGATTGGTGCCAAAGTGCGGGTCGATTTGCGTGTAATCCGTCTGCCAGTAGCCGTGGTAGGCGGCAGACGAGCCGTTGATCGTACCGTCGCCCTGCACCCAGTTGTTGGTAAACTGCGGCGTGATCCACAGCGCCGAAACGCCCATTCCGTCCAGGTAGTCCAGCTTGCTCAGCAGGCCGGCAAGGTCGCCGCCATGATAATAGCCCTTATGCGTGGGCAGGTAGCCGTGCTCCAGCGCGTCGCCGGCGACGCCTGCGGTGTCGTTGCTCGGGTCGCCGTTGGCAAAGCGGTCGGGCATCACAAAATAGAAGATTTCGTTGCCGAAGTCCGTGCGCACTGGCGCGCGCACGAGATCTTCGTCGCCGGGTTCCAGCCCCGTGACGGTGATAGTCAGCACGTGCGTGGTCGCGTTATAGCTGAAGGTGGCCGTGCCGCCGTCGGGTACGCTGAAGGGGATATTGGCGCCGTTTGGCTCGCCGCCCTGGCCATAATTCTCGTCCCAGCTCTCATTGATCGTGACCTTGGCCTCGTAGTCGCCAGCGGGGATGGCGCTGCTGGAGAAGGTGTAGATGCCGTCGCCGTCGAGGTCTTGCAGCCAGGAGCGCAGGCAGTCCGGCTGCCACTCGCCGGGGCAGCCCAGCTCGTCCTGGAAGCTGCCCGGCACGGTGGCGATGACGCTGTTAACGTTCGAGGTCACCCAGTGGCTCTTGTGGTCGTAGTAAAACTTGACGTCCTGCCCGGAGGCCAGGTTCAGGAAGATATTCGGACCATTCTGCACACCACCCGCGCCATAATTCTCATCCCAAGTATCGTTGAGCGGCGCCTTGTACTCCCAGTTGCCGCCGGGCACGTTGAAAACGCCTTGCCAGACGTCATCCGCGCCGTCGTAAGTGAGATGTGTGACGGCGCACTCCGGCTGCCAATCGCCGGGACACCCCAACTCCTGCTGTAAGGAGCCGGCAATCGTCACACTTGACGGGTTAGGCGTATGGTCGGCGCTTAAGGGCCCGACAGAACTTGAAAGGCTGATGAAACTGGAAAGAACGATAATGACGACGAAGGTAAACAAAAGGGACAAGCGGCTCTTGCTATTCCCACTCATGGCGCCTCCACAGGGTTGGATAGGTTGTGTGCGGAGATTGTAGCATATTTAGGGGAGATTGGAGATTAAACAGATTAGAGATTGGAGATCCTTGACGCCCCTTTCCAATCTATGCTAAAGTTGACACGTCAACGAGAGTTGGCCCGTCAAGGAAAGTTGCAGGCGATGGCGAGAGGATGGACGATTGCATGGATGAGGCCGACGCCCTCTACAACGTGCTTAAAGAGATATTCCTGCTCCTGGACGGTGGCGACCGGCGCGTGCTGGTCGGCTATAATCTGACACTTCCCCGCTTTTACGCCCTGATTCATCTCGGCCAAAGACCCGGCTTATCTGTCAGCGAATTGAGCGACCGCATGTTCTGCGACAAGAGCAACATAACGCGCCTTGTGCAGAGCATGGAAGCCGAAAACCTCGTCGAGCGGCAGCGCCATGATACGGACGGTCGAATTCTCTGTCTCTCGCTGACGCAGCACGGCGAAGAGCTCCGCCGCCAGGTGCTTGAAGCCCATCGCCGCTGCAACGAACGGCGCTTCGACCTGTTCGCCCCACCAGCGAAGCAAGAAGAACTACTGCTATCATTACTGAGACTGAAAGATACCCTACAGGTCGATCTGGAGGAGTCTGTCGTGACTTCGTAGGAACGACGCCTGAACGTGCTTCGTGCGTCATTATTACGAAGGGCGGCTGAAGGAGGTGGTCAAGAGCAAAAAATACGCCGATTTACAACCTGTGGCTCACTACGCTGTGGCCGGTCTCTATTTGGGTAAATGACCCAACCCGCGCCACCCGCAGCTTATTGAACGGGAACTATCTTTGTAGAAGTGAGGAGATTATGAACGAGAAGAAGTGGTACCTGTTGTTAGTCATGTTGTTAGTCAGTTCGCTTATCCTGGTAGCCTGCGGTGGGGAGGCGACAGAAGAGCCGGTGGCCCAACCAACCGAAGAAATCGCTGAAGAACCGACCGAAGAGGTGATGGAGCCAACCGAAGAGCCGATGGAGGAGCCCACCGAAGAACCGGCCGAAGAGCCGACCGAAGAACCGGCTGAAGAGCCCACCGAAGAACCGGCCGAAGAACCGACGGCTGAACCCACGGAAATCCCGATTCTCACCGAGTGTGAAGAGGGCGACGAGCGGTTGGTCATCTGGGCCGACGACACGCGCTCCGAGCTCTTGTTGGACTTGAACGACGCCTTTTTCGAGGAGTATGGCGTCTGCCTGGAGATCGCGCAGTTGGGCTTTGGCGACATCCGCGACCGCATGACCATTGCCGCACCAGCGGGCGAAGGGCCCGACCTGTTCATCGGCGCGCACGACTGGCTAGGCGAGCTGGTCATCAACGGCGTGGTGCAGCCGATGGATCGCAGCGTCTTCGAGGGACAGTTCCTCGAGGTTGCCCTCGATGCATGCACTTACAACGGCGAACTTTACTGTATGCCGTACGCCATTGAAAACGTAGCCCTCATTTACAATCCCGAGCTAGTGCCCGAACCGCCGCAAACCTGGGATGAAGTGCGCGAAATCTCGGCCGAGTTAGAAGAAGCCGGCGAAGTAGAGTACGGATACATCATTCAGCAAAACGACCCCTATCACTTCTTCCCAATTATGACCGCCTTCGGCGGCTATGTCTTTGGGCGGGATGAGACTGGATATAACGCCGAAGATGTTGGCATCGACAGCGAGGGCTCCATCGCCGCAGCCCAGTGGTTAGACCAGATGGTGCAGGACGGGCACACGCCACAAGGCCTGGACTTTGACACGATGCACGCGACCTTCGAGGCCGGCGATGCAGCGATGATGATCACCGGTCCCTGGGCCCTGCCGCGCCTTGACGAGTCTGGTATCCCTTATGAGGTTGCCACCATTCCCGCCGGCACCGAAGAGGCCAAGCCATTTCTCGGTGTGCAGGGCTTCTTCATCAATGCCTTCAGCGAGCAACAGCTTCTAGCCGAGGTATTCCTGACAGAGTTCGTGGCCACGGAAGAGGTCATGCAGCAATTGTTTGAAGCGGGAGGTCGGCCGGTTGCCTTGCTCTCGGTTTTTGAGGCCATCGACGACCCACGTATCGCCGCATTTGCCGCCGCTGGCGAGACGGGCCTGCCCATGCCTGCTATTCCCGCCATGTCGGCCGTCTGGACGGCCTGGGGCAACGCCGAACAGTTGGTGGTTACCCAGGAAGAAGAGCCAGAACCGGCCTTCACCAACGCAGCAGAGCAAATTCGGACGGCTATCGAAGAGTCGGAGGGCTGATAGCCGTTGGGGCGAGGCAGGTCGGAATGATGGCTGGAATCTCCCATCAATTCCGTCTCGACCTGCCTCGCCCCTTCCAAAATGCCAGGAGGGAATTCTATGGAAGCTGCACCTAGTATGGACAGTGCGCCCAGCAAGCAAACGCCCTGGTTTGGTTCTGTTTCGAGCCTCATATTCCGGCTGCTCGGTCTGTTTGTTATCGACGCATTTGGTCTTTGGTTAATCTACCAGATGTTGGCGGATGGCGTCTGGCAGTTTGCGACGGTGTTGGCGTTGATCACGTTGATGATCAATGTTGTCTTCCTTTACGAGCCGTTGTACCCCATCCGTTGGATAGCTCCCGGCCTGGCGCTAATGATCCTCATGGCCCTCTATCCCGTGCTGTTTACCGTGTATACCGCCTTCACCAACTATAGCACCGGACATATCCTGTCCAAGCTGCAGGTCATCGAGCGCTACACCGGAGATCTATATTTGCCAGAAGGTGGGCGTACCTTTGAATGGGTCGGTTACCGCTCCGACGCCGGGGAGTATCTGCTTCTACTCACCGATCCTGAAGGCGCGACCTTTGTCGCCCGTCCGGACGAGCCACTGCAACCTGCCGCTGAAGCGGAGCTGGGTGAGCTAGACGAGGAGGGCATCCCGGCGACCATTGACGGCTACACGCGCATGGAAACGCGCGAGGTGGTTCCCAACATCGAAGCGCTCGGCGCTCTACGATTCGGCAGCGAGGAAAGCACTGTACAGATTCGCAATCTTCGCGAAGTCGCCCAATTGGAGCCCCGCTTTGTCTACGATCCGGACCTTGACGCGCTTATCGACCGGCAGACAGAGCAAACGTACTTTGGCAATGAAGAGAGCGGTTTCTTTACCGCGGAGTCCGGCCAGACGCTACCTATCGGCTATCAGGTAGAGATCGGATTTGACAATTTTGCGCGCCTGATTAACAGTGCGGCCTTACGCGGTCCGCTCACGCGTGTCTTCGTCTGGACCTTCGCCTTCGCGTTGCTCACCGTATTCACCACCTTTGCGCTGGGCCTGTTGGTCGCGCTCGTGTTTAACACGCGCGATCTGGTCGGCCGCAAGCTAATTCGTTCGCTTCTGATTATTCCCTATACCATCCCTTCGGTGATAAGCGTGCTGATGTGGCGCGGGCTGATGAACGAGCAATTAGGTGTGATCAACACTAACTTGCAGAACGTGATCGGCTGGGCGCCGCCGTGGACCTCGGACCCCACCTGGGTCAAGGTAGCCATTATCATTATCA
>JAICPS010000532.1 GCA_025929715.1 Anaerolineae bacterium
CCCACCGCCCCAACCCTCCAACGCCTCATCGCCCTCTACGAGCCGATCGCCGCTTTCGTGGCCGATGCCGTCGCCAGCGGCGAGCGGCCGGTCAGCGTTGCGGGGGATTGCGTCGCGACACTGGGCGTGCTGGCGGGGTTGCAGCGCGCGGGGGTGGCGGCTACCGTGGTGTGGTTGGATGCACATGGGGATTTTAATACGCCGGAGACGACGCCGAGCGGGTTTTTGGGTGGGATGCCGCTGGCGATGGCGGTGGGGCGCGGGGATCAGACGGTTGTGCGCGGGCTGGGGTTGACGCCGATTGCCGAGTCGCAGGTGATACTTAGCGATGCGCGCGATCTGGACCCGGGCGAGCGCGAGGCGGTGGCGGAGTCGGGGGTTACTCACCTTCGCAGCGTCGAGGAGCTGCTGACCATGCCCCTGCCCGACGGTCCGCTCTACGTGCACTTCGACTGCGACGTGCTGCGCACCGCCGACGTGCCCGCCGTCCTCTACCCTGCCGCCGGAGGACCGTCCACCGACGAAGTGCGCGCCGTTCTCCGCCGCCTCGCAGGGACCAATCGCATCGCCGCCATATCTCTCTCCACCTGGGCGCCGGACCTGGATGAAGACGGGCGCAGCCAGACCAGCGTCCTCGATCTACTCCACGAACTCACCTGACGCCTTCCAGCGCCGTTTGTAATTCCTGACCGCCCTCATTTCGCCGTCCCTGGCCATTCTGATGGCCGTCCGCCGTCTGCCTTCCCCTACTCCCTATGCCGGAACGCACTGTCCGTCATTAGCCTGATGTGCTGATACGGACTTTCCCCTATGCTTATTTCATCATTGGCTCAAGCCCCACTGGGTAGAGTTCGCATCTGTTCACACAACAGGAGATACCAATGTCACCCCAAGTACATACATTTGCACGTAGAGCGCTTTGGATGCTGCCCGTCTGGACTGCTTTTCTGTTTCTCAGCACCCTCACGCACCAGCCGGACCCGCAAACGGCCTTCGCCGATTTTTCTGAATACGTCACGACCGGCCAGTTTCTTGTGTCCCATCTGCTTGCCAGTATTGCGGGCGCCGCGATTGGGTCGATAGGCGTCATTGGATTGATGGTGTATCTGCAAGATTCAAAGTTAGCCGGGCGGGTAATCACCGGCATGGTCGCCACGGTGGCGGGCAACATTTTCCTTACCGCGGTATTCGGTGTTGCCGCCTTCGCCCAACCTGCCATGGGCCGTATGTTTCTGGCAGGCGAGCAAAACGCGGTCGATTTCTACAATCAGGTCTATGCTGCGCCCCTCTTCGGCACTGCTATATTGGGTCTCTTGCTGTTCATGGTTGGTGGGGCATTCATTGGCAATGGCATCGCAGCGAGCGGCCTCTTACCCCGCTGGACGGGCTGGGTCTATGCGGTCTCGGCTGTGGGCTTCGCTGTCAGCTTCATTCTCTTGCCGGTAGGCATGAGCGTGTTTTCAGCCCTGCTTACCGTCGCAACGGGCGCTATCGCCTGGAGCGCGGCCGGTAAAGGGCGCGGGGAAGATGCCCGAGCGGCGCTTTCCCCGGGCGCCTAATCAACTCCGCGCACGCATTTCGAGGTACCTTATTGACCGACGAAGGAAAGGAGACCCTTCACACGCGATCATAGCCCATCAAAAAATCAGAAAAATCATGGTTCAAGACCCATTACGGCTTCACCGCCCGCGTAGCAAAAAACGTGGCCATGTGTCTGGACAGCGCGTCGTCCTCCGGCGGCCAGCGGTCCTCAAAGAAACCGCTTAGCAGGAAACCGGCGTCCAACTGCCCGCCAATCTGATCTTCCAGCGTGTGGCTGAATTCTAGCGGGCGACCGCTGTCCATGGCTGCCTGCAATTCGGCAGCGTCCAGGCTTTCCAAGTCCGAATACGGCAGCGTGTACTTCACTTCCACGATGCCCTCGTTATCAATCTTGTCGAAGTCGAAAATGTAGTTCGCCGGATTGGCGAAACCCGCCAGCAGCACACCGCCGCTGCGCGCCACGCGAAACGCCTCGCGCCACACGGGGCGCACTTCGGGCACGAAAACGTTGGAGACCGGGTGGAAGATCAGGTCGAAGGTATCGTCTTCAAGCGCCGACAGGTCGCGCATGTCGCCTTCCACCGTGCGAATGTCCAGCCCTTCCCGCTCGGCCACGGCGCGGTCCTGGGCCAGTTGTTGCGGCGAGTTGTCGAACACGGTCACCCGCGCCCCGGCCGCCGCCAGGATCGGCCCCTGCTGCCCGCCGCCGGAGGCCAGACACAGCACCTCGGCGCCGGTCAATGGTGGAAACCAATCGGCCGGCACCGGTATCGTGGGCGTCAGGACGATGCGCCACTCCCCGCGCCGCGCTGCTGCTATCTCTTCAGAGCTGACAGGTATCGTCCAGGGATTCCCGCCCTGCACCTGTTTATCCCAGGCGCTGCGATTGTAGCTGCGTACGTCCATGTTGTTCCTCTCATATCGTTCCGATGTATTGGGATTTTACATGTGTCGGACAGATCAGCTAGATGGAGTACAATATAGAGCAAAGGTTTCCATTACAGCAGTTTCGAGCGCTCGCTAATATGAAACGTAAGCGGCTCTCTTGTTTTCACCAGGGCTTACTTGTTGGACATTCTGGAGGAAGAATGGCATCCCACACCCCCCAAACCATGGGCCAGCAGTTCGGGCGCCGCTCGTGGGCCGAGCCGTGGAAGATCAAGATGGTCGAGCCCATCGAGCTTATCTCGCCGCAGGCGCGACGGCAGGCGCTGGAAGAGGCCGGTTACAACACCTTTTTGCTGCGTTCCGAAGACGTCTACATCGACCTGCTCACCGACAGCGGCACCAGCGCCATGAGCGACCGCCAGTGGGCCGGCATGATGCTGGGCGACGAAGCGTACGCCGGCAGCCGCAACTTTTACCACCTGGAAAACGCCGTGAAGACCTACTACGGCTACCGCTATATGGTGCCCACCCACCAGGGTCGCGGCGCGGAGCATCTGCTCAGCCAGGCGCTGATCGAGCCGGGAGACACCATTCCCGGCAACATGTACTTCACCACCACCCGCCTGCACCAGGAGCTGGCCGGCGGCAGGTTTGTGGACGTCATCGTCGACGAGGCCCACGATCCCATGAGCACGTACCCTTTCAAAGGCAACGTCGATCTGCAGAAGCTGCAGACGCTAATCGACGAAGTTGGCGCGGACAACATACCGTACGTCAGCCTCGCCGGCACCGTCAACATGGCCGGCGGGCAGCCGGTCAGCATGGCCAACGTGCGCGCGCTGCGCCAGCTTTGCCAGGAGCACGGCATCCGCATCTATCTCGACGCCACGCGCATGGTGGAAAACTGCTTCTTCATCC
>JAICPS010000126.1 GCA_025929715.1 Anaerolineae bacterium
CATTGGCGCCACTCGTCGGAGTGGCGCCAATGCCACCGCTCGATCCTGTTCATGGCAGGCGCCCTCCAAGATTAAAAAACCGTGCCGTGCTGCACGCCGCCGGACTTCGCCGATCAGGTGGCTTTTTCCAATGCCGGCGTCACCGCTCACAACCACGCAGTTCCCGGAGCTGCGCCAGGCCGCCGCCAGCGACGTATCGATCAGCTTCAGTTCCCGGTTTCTGCCAATGAACGAAGGCACTTAACGCTTCCTTAATTGTGGACCATCCTTGATGAAGATATTGCCGGTGTAGGCTCTGGCGCGGGGCCCACCGGCAACGATCAGGTGGCTCAGGAAATCAGAACTTCTCCCGATACCATTATAAATCCTCCTCGCTGCGTACACAATGGTAAGAATAGGCGTATAATTCTATCACCGTGAGCGATTTCAGCTATAAGTCCCAGGACGTCAATTACCTCGGTTTCCTTGAAGCGCAGCTGCGCGATCTACATGGGATAGACACGCTCGCCTACGAGCTGATCCAGAACGCCGACGATGTTCAGGCCGCCACCTGGCTCTCCTTCGACGTCACTGACGACGCCCTCGTCGTCGAAAATGACGGCGTCTTTCGCGTCGTCGACTTCGAACGGCTCCAGAGTATCGCCGGCGGCGGCAAACGTGACGAAGCCGGCGCCACCGGCGCCTTTGGCCTGGGCTTCATCGCCGTTTACCAGGTCACCGACTATCCTGAAATTTTTTCTAGTGACCTTCATTGGGTAATTCGACCCGACGCGCCTCCCGAGCGGCGTATCCAGGAACGAAAGCAAGAAACCAGCGGCACGCGCTTCTGTCTGCCCTGGGCCTTCGATGGCGCCTCCGTCGTGCGCCGCACTTTGCGCATTGAAGCCATCCGTCCGGACCAATTAGACGAAATCGCCGCCACAATTGCCTCGGCTATTGGTCTGGCGGCGCTCTTTTTACAGCGCCTGCAGCTCCTCGAGGTTCGCCGCAACGGCGACTTGCTCCGCCGTATTGAGCGCGAAATGTCCGGAGAGCGGCGCCTGCTACTAAAAGAAGGCGACGGCCGGCGCGCCGCCTGGTTGCACTTCAAAGGGGATTTCTCGGCGGAAGCAGACATCTTACGAGAGGCGTACAGCTGGCAGATCGAGGCAAAGCGTCACAGTGAAGTAAGGCTTGCAGTGCCGTCAGCCGGCCTGCATGCCAACGGCCGGCTTTTCGCCGTGTTGCCCACTGACGCCACGACGCCACTCCCTTTCCACGTCAATGCCGATTTCTTTCCTACGAGCGACCGGCGGCGTGTTCACTTTGACGATGGCTACCAGGCGCTCTGGAACCAGGAGGCGATAAAATGCGCCGCCGGGATTCTGGCCGAAAATCTTATAGCTTCACCCGAAGCCCTTCGCCAACAACTTGAGCCTGTCGATTTCTGGCTGCTGCTGCAAAAAGGTTTTGAAACCCACCAGTTGGCGGAGCGCAACGAGTTACCCGCCGTCTTCAAGGCGTTCTGGCAGGCGCTCGCGCCGGCTCTCCGCAACAATCCGGTCATACTTAGCTCCGCAGGGCAATGGAGCGTCCCGGCTGACGTGAGACTCGTGGAACGCCAGACCGCGATTCCACTCCTGGACGCGCTTCAAATTGCGGTCGTTCACCCCGATCTGTTACCGTACGGCCCGCTGATGCGCAGTCCCGAAATCGACGCGCCGCCTCTTTCCGTGCACGATATCAGTCTCGCGCTCGAGAAGACCGGGTTGGTCCCTGGAATCCCACTCGAAGGCGCGCCGCCATTTTTGCGCTCCATCGAGGCATGGCGTGAACTCTGGCGCCTGATTGACGACCTTCTGAGCGGCTTGCCCCGACACGAGCAGCGCCACGTCGCGCTCCGGCAGCTCGGCAATCGTGTCCTTGTCCTCACCGACCTGATGCGCTTAACGCGCCTGAACCTCGTCCATCGCGGCGACCCAGACACCAAGGCCCTCTTTCCACAGGTCGCCTGGCTTCATGAAACCATCGAAGACGAAACATTTCCAGGTCGCTTCGTCCAACATTTCGGCGTGCGCCAGGCGGTCGAACACCTCGCCGCACTGGGCCAACAGCAGCTAGAAGAGACTTGGCGCATGGGCCAATTGGATATTCCCAGTCTATTTCGCTGGTTCGAGTCCAATCAAATTGAGATCTTTGCCGACGATCCTGCCTTGCAGAAAGAGATACGCGCTCTACCCCTATGTCCCGTCTCTGGCGAGCTGCACCCGCTGGCCCACTTATATATCCCCGGCGGCTTCGAAGATCCCCTTCAACTGGCCGGCGTCGTCGATCTGCAGGCGGTCGGCGGTCGGCGCCAATTCTTGCGCGATCTCGGCCTGCATGAACTCGATTTTGAGACCTACGTGCACGATCACATCCCGCGCGTGCTGTCACAGAATCCGGACCTCCCCTCAGACGCGCGCCACCGGCTCTTGCGCCTTCTGGCCGGTCGCCTGGGCGAGATCCGCGATGATGGCGAACTGCGAGAGCAACTTAGCCGGCTGCCGCTTATTCCCTGCATGGACGGCTCCTTCAGGCCCGCGCGTGAGGTATACGCCAACCGCGAAGTCGCGGCGCTGATAGGCCAGAGGGCGCACGTGGTCGAGCCCGCCGGCAGCCAGGCGTTGCAAGCGCTTTACAATTGGCTGGGCGTACGCCGCCGGCCATCCTCCGAAGATCTCGTGCGGGTGCTAGTCGGCGTTGGACGGGAAAGTAAACCTACCCAGACCCCGCTCGACAAAAGCCAGGACCGCGTCGTTCAGCAGTGCTGGCGGCAATTGGACGACCTCTTCGCCCGGCAGCAGCTAGGCGACGCGAGCCTGGCGCAGCTACGCGAGAACCCGACGCTCCCCAATCGCGCAGGCATAATGGTCGAACCTGGCGATCTCCTGTTCGTCGACCAGCCCGAACTTGCCGGCCGCCTTCGCACGAGCGACGGCGCTATTGACAAACACCTCTTGCCGCCCGACCAGAAACTCCTGGCGGTGATGGCTGCCGCCGGCGTCCAGATGCTCTCCGGAGCTGTGCAGCTCAAGGTCGTCCAACGCACAGGCGGCGGCGCGGCAGAGGCCGCCGTCGATCTGCATCTACAAGAACGTATCGCCCGGCGCCGCCCGCTGCTTGAACGTCTATTGAACGCCGAGGATCAGCCCTCACCGGATGCGGGCTGGTCCAATTACCTGGACGGCCTACGCGTGCTGAAAGCGCCCCATCTGCAAGTCTGCTATCGTTTGCAGATTGGCCGGGAAAGCTACGAAACCGAGCCACAGGCTGAAACCGCCAGGCTCATTCCCGCCGCCAATACCCTGTACGTCAACAACGAAGAGCAACCGGCGCCCTGGGCTGCAATTGCTCGCGAGCTGGCCATAGCTGTCAAAGGCGGCGGCAATCCTGCCAGCCTCGCGCTCGGCGCCCGCGAGGTACTCGCCGCCGACACCTACGAAACCGCCTCCCACATCCTTGATGAACTGGGTTATCCGTAATATGAATCTATCGACCGGCCCGCACGAAATCGGCCTGCTCAACGAAAAGCCCCTCCACGCTGCTCTTAAAGAATGGTATGCCCGGCAGGAGGATACCTTCGAAGTCGAGGTCGACGGCTACATCGTCGATCTCGTCTGTGGCGGCCAGTTGGTCGAAATTCAGACCGGCAGTTTTTCCGCCCTCAAACACAAGCTGCGCTCCCTCGCGCGCCATCATCCGACCCGGCTCGTTTACCCCATAGCACGTGAAAAATGGCTTCTCAAGCTTCCTCAAGAACCACACGGCAAAGCGCAGCGCCGCAAATCCCCAAAAAATGGTCGCGTCGAGGATCTATTCAAGGAGCTGGTCAGCTTTCCCGATCTCATCTGCCAGGAAAACTTTTCTCTTGAAGTGTTACTGATCCGCGAAGAAGAAGTGCGCCGCTACGATGGTAAGCGCCGCTGGCGCCGCGGCGGCTGGGTCACCGAAGAACGGCGCCTGCTGGAAGTCGTAGAACGTCACATCTTTAGCGGCCCCCGTGATCTGGCCGCGCTAATACCCGCCGGCCTTCCCGAACAATTTACCACCGCCGATCTGGCCCAGGTCATGGACATCCCTCGCTGGCTGGCCCAAAAAGCAGCCTACTGCCTGCGCAACATGGATTTGATCGTCCAGGTGGGCAAAAGAGGCAACGCCCACCTCTACGCCTACACCAATTCCCTCTAGCATCCTCCTCTAGCTCTCCCCTCCCCCCTCTAGTATACTGCCGACCCATGACCGAAATCTTCACCTTCTTACCTCTCGAGCGTGTCCTTTATGGTCCCGGTAGCATCGCCGGCCTATCTTCAGAAGTGGAGCGTCTAGGCTGCAGCCGCATCCTGATTATCACCGGACACACCGTGGCTCACAAAACTCCGCTCGTTGAGCGCATCGTAGAGCTGTTGGGCCGGCGGCACGCGGGGACGTTCGCCGAGATTCGCCAGCACGTTCCACAAAGCGACGTCGAGCGCGCCGCTGGGCTGGCTCTCGACAACCAGGCCGACCTGCTGCTTAGCGTCGGCGGCGGTAGCGCCATCGATGCCGCCAAAGCGGTAGCCTGGGCCATGCGCGGCGATGATCGGCCGGGCCTTCCAGCACCGCCCCCCCACATCGCCGTTCCCACCACGCTGTCGGCCGCCGAATTCTCCCACATTGCTGGCTTCACCGTCGAAGGAGACGAAAACAGCAAAGAAAGGGTCGTCGATGCCGCCCTCACCCCGCGTGTTGTCATTCTTGACGCTGAAATGACGGTGGAAACGCCGGCATGGTTGTGGGCTTCGTCCGGCATTCGCGCCCTCGACCACGCTGTCGAAACGCTTTATGCACCCGGCGATCATCCCATCCAGTCGCTCCTGGCCCTGGAGGCCATTCGCGAACTGTTCGCCTGTCTCCCCCAATCCTCAGCTCAACCGGATAACGTCGCGCTGCGCCAGCGGTGCCAGCTTGCTGCGTGGATGAGCTACTTCGCGCCGGGCGCGATCGAGATGGGTCTGAGCCACAGGCTGAGCAAATCCTTCGGAACGACCTACAACGTACCACACGGTATTACGTCCGGGATCACGCTGCCCGCGGTAATGCGCCACGTGGCAGCGGCGCACCGCGAACCGCTCGCAAGAATGGCCCGCGCGCTGCAGGTGGTCGGGCCAGACGTCCCCGCCTCTGATGCTGCATTAGCGGCGGCCGCTGCGGTCGCCGACCTCGTCCGCCGGCTGGATCTGCCCGGCCGTCTGCGCGACGTGAACGTGCCGCGCGAGGCGATTCCCGCCATCGCCCGCGCTGCCGGCGGTAACGCAGATCAGCAGGCCGCGTCGATTCGCATTCTGCAAGAGGCGTGGTGAGCGTCGCGGCCGTGCGATGGCTGCTAATCCAATCTTCCTACATTGCATAGTCCGATCGACCCGCTCCATTTTTATCATGACCTATTTCCTATCGCCTCGCCTCTGAGCTGAGCCTATATTGCCGCGTCGCTTCGGCTGAACAGGACCGTTGCGCAAAAATGTAGAGGAAGAGGTGATACAAATGAATAGGCAAGGCGTGCCAAAGCCCTCGGCGCAGCCGCGTCCCCCACACGCCGCTGTGTCCACCGCTGTACTTCCCTGTTGTCTTGTAATTTTCCTATTAGCGCTTCTGCTGTTAAGCACTGGTAGAAGCGCCCAGGCTACCGGAGATACGTTTTTCATCTACGGAGACAGTCTCGCGCCCGGTTGGGAGGTCGAAAAAAGCCGCGCCAACGTAAATCTCAACATTAGCAGCCCTACCTACGAAGGCAGCAAATCCATGCGCATCGATTTCTCGGGCGGCGACGGCTATGTCAGGCTGCAGCCGGAAACCCCGCTCCCCGCAGCCGGTTACCACATCATACAATTCGCCTTGTTTGGCAATGAGACCGGTCAGGAGCTGGCCGTCGCGCTCTTGGACGGTCAGGGGAATTCGATACAAAATCCTGTCGTCGTTCAGCTGCCCTATCAGCAGTGGTCGCTGGTTGAAGTGCCTCTAACGACGGCTGTGCAGCAGAGCGCCATCGCCGGCATCGGCCTCACAAAATTCAGCAATGCAGGAAACTGGGCGCCGTTCTATCTTGATCAAATGTTACTCACAGGCGGTCAAGAAGCGCCAACCTCCACCGCGACGGCGACAGCCACGGCCACGAATCAGCCGCCGCCATCTTCTACGGCAACAGCCACGAATCAGCCAGCTCCTTCCCCCACTTCGACAGCCACAAATCAGCCCGCCCCATCGCCTTCAGCCACAGCGACCGTGCCGGGCACCGCTACTTCGGCCCTACCAACCTCGACCCCCCCGGCGACCGCCGTCCAACCGACTCCAACCGGCACCGTCACCGCCGTCCCACCAACTGCGACCGCCACATCGCCATCCCAGCCTCCCGCCGTCGATACCACCAGCATCATCATCTCCCCGGCTGAGATCATGGATCTGCCGGCCAGTGGTGGCGCATGGCAAAACGTACTCGACTGGGCGCAGCAGAGCGCCGCCGGCCCCAATCTCGCCGATCAGAACGACCAGACCGACGCCGTGGTGGTGGCCAAAGCCCTTGTCTACGTGCGCACCGGGCAGACGAAATACCGCGACGAAGCCGTGGCCGCCATCATGGCGGTCATGGGCACCGAGAGCGGCTCCGGCATCCTGGCCATCGGTCGCAATCTTGCCGGCTACGTCGTAGCTGCTGGCCTGGTCGGCCTCGACGGCTCCGACGACGCCGAATTTCGCGCCTGGCTGGACCAGATTCGCTTCCAGGTATTCGACGGCGCGGGTCCGGCTCTCAGCATCATTTCCTGCCATGAGAAGCGGCCCAACAACTTCGGCACGCACTGCGGGACCAGCCGGCTCGCCGCGGCCATCTACCTCGACGACGACGCCGACTTAGCAAGCGCCGCCACGGTGTTCCGCGGTTATCTGGGCGACCGCGCCGTA
The DNA here is from genome assembly GCA_025929715.1 of Anaerolineae bacterium. Lineage (GTDB taxonomy): Bacteria > Chloroflexota > Anaerolineae > Promineifilales > Promineifilaceae > JAAYYY01. The sequence goes on from JAICPS010000126.1 coordinate 6,955, forward strand.
TACGCCGGCTTCAAATTCGGTGCGGACCTTTCCTGGCAGTGTGACCCCGACCAGCCCGTTGGCATCAACCCCGCCGGGTGCCAGAAAGACGGGCATGTCGTCGACGGCGTGCTGCCCGACGACCAGCGCCGCGGCGGCTCCTTCACCTGGCCCCCACCGGCCGAGAATTACGTCTGGGAAGCGTTGCAGGGCGCGATATCGCAAGCGCGCATTCTAGAGCGCCAGGGCTACCCCGCCTTCAACTGGTCCAATCAGGCCCTGCTGCGCGCCGTAACCTGGCTGCACGAGCAAGCAAACTTCCCGGCGACCGGTGATGATACCGCCACGCCCTACCTGATCAACGCCGAATACGGCGCATCATTCCCCACCTCCACAAACGTCCGGCCCGGCAAAAACGGACTGGGCTGGTACGACTGGTTCTACGGCGGCGACTAACGCCTACTTAGGTGCCAGGCACTTTGGAAGTGCCTGGCACCTGGAACCCTACCGCCTATGCTCACCCGGCCAAAACGGCAGCGGCCCCGTGAACTGCGGCGGCGCCGAAGGCGACTTATCCAGGCACGGGATCTCCTCGCGCAAATTATCAGGGCGGTCCCCCGGCCCGTGGATTTCGCTGATATAGCTATGCGCCCCGCTGTTGCTCCACCAGCCAACCAGGCCGTAGAATTCCGCATAATAATAGCGTTCGATCGGTTGTCCATCCGGTTGCAATAGCCAGGCAAACTGAACGACGTTCTTCAACGTAATTCCGCTTTCAAATTTATACTCCGGGTAATACTCCTCGAAGAGCAAGAAACTTCTTTGCGTTCCACCGGCGACTGCCGAACAGTTCACTTTCTGATAAAAGGTGACCTGCGGATTGCGCTCGAAAATCTCGCCAACTGCCCAAAAGCGCGGCGCCCACTTAGAGCCATAAATCCCTGGATCACGCAGCGTGTAATACTGTCCATTCCCGGGGCTGGTATCCGTGCCTCGATAGATATACTGCCCCGTATACCACAGCTCCTCCCACTCCGCGCTTATCTCGTTGCCCTTAGTGTGATAAAAAACCTCCCCATCCACCTGCGTCTGGTGCCGGGCTTGTGAGCCGCCGCTGTGTTGCACCTCATAAAGCCGTTCATCTTCGCTCACCATAAACCGCACCATATCCAACGCCTCGGGATCATAGTCCTTGAAAACAATCGGCAGAAAAACCTGCTCCGTGCGGCTGATCACCGGCGTACCTTCCGCCTGGGCGCGGTCATAACCCTGCTGCAAAGCGCCCGCGCTCGTCTCATTCTGGCTGAGGCTCAAAGCAACAACCACGGATGCACCCGGCAGTAGGCCGAGAAAAAGCGTCAAAAGCAGCGGGTATATTCGTTTCAATACAGTAGACATAAGCTATGGAACCTGGCAAGCGACTGATTTTTAGACACGAGCCAATTCTACGCTAACTATCCGGGCGCAAGCAATAGCGTTCTAGATCATGAACCTCCCGCTCGACGGCGCTGGTCGCCGCGGCGCTCAGCGTCTCAAACGGCTCTACCTCCACGGCGACCCCCTTCGGCCCGCGCCGCAGGCGCCAGTTACCCGCCGCTCGCCCGTTTACCAACATCGTCGCGCGGATCACCCCGCCTCCTGGATGAACGCGCCTGGCATATTTCTCCGGCACGATCCAGTCTCGCCTCTGATAACCAAGCAAAAGGGGATCATACATCGGCAGCAGCCGCGCCGTCACCTCGTCCGTTTCCGGCTCATCCAGCCAACCGGCCTGCTCCTCTAACAGGTAGATAGGCGGACCGTCCCCCTCAACCTTCAACAGTAGATCCATATTCGACTCGAACCCGGCGCGCGCCTGCCGCATCCCCAGGCCCGACCAGCTCGCAAAATCGTGAGGTCCGGCCGGTCCAAAACCCTTCAAATAGCGCCGCGCCAGCCGGCTCACCGCTGCTTCCTCGGTTAGCGTAAGCGGCAGCGCCGCCATATCCGCCTTCAACCACTCCTCGACCAGGACAAACGTGTGCGCCCCGTCCCGATCCGCGCCGAAACACACGATCCCTTCCAGCGCCGCGTGATAGATGAGATGATAGCCCGCCTGTCCCTCGACCGGGATGCTCCTTTCGCCTAACTTTCCCGTCAATTCCGCGCGCGTCAGGGCTCCCTGCCCCACCAGACTCGCCCTTATCTCATCCAGCGCCCTATCGCGCGTTTCTTCGTCAATGCCCAGCTCTCGCAGGCGACGGCGGCCTTTACGAACGAAGATCGGGCCAAGCAGCGGCAGCATCCAGCTCCACTCGTCAGCCGCTAGCATGTGGATCGTCCCGCGCATCGCCCAGGTGCGGACGATGGATCGCTCCACTTCCAGCGCGCGCCGCACGCGGTCAATCGTCAGACCCCGGCTGCGCGGCTGCGCCGCCAGCTCCGCCGCCGCTCGATCCTGCGCCTGGATGCCACAAATGCCGCGCACCAGCGCCGTGACGTCGCCGGCGGCGCTCAGGGGATCAAGACAATGCGCCCGCAGACGCAGCCGTCTGATCTGCTGCTCTGTTAGCCTAAGCGGCAGCGGCAGCGGCAGCGGCACATTAACCGGCAGCTTCGCCATTCACGGTGGCGGCCACTTCCATCACGTAGCCTATTTTTCCATCCACCCTCACCTGATACGATCTCACATGGTTCCGTGCGGGACCGCAGGTGACGTGCCCATTCGTCACGTCGAAGCAGGAAGCGTGCCAGGGGCAAATGATCGTATTTCCCTCCAGCGTACCCTCACTCAGCGGACCTCCGGCATGCGTGCACGTATCGTGGGTGGCGTAGAAACGGCCGCCCACGTTGTAGACTGCGACCGGCTCGCCCGCCACGTGCACCCGCGTTGCCTGGCCCGGCTGCAGCTTGCGCACGGAAAAACAGCTTTCTCTCGCCACCGGCGCGGGTGTTCCATTCTCTTCGGCCGCCATCGGGTCTAGTCCGTCCCAGGGAATGTCCACGTCATCCCGGATCAAAATTGGGATTCGCAGGTAAATGCCGTCCGCGCGTTCCTCGACCGGATAGCTCGGCAGCTTAGCGCTGCGATCCAGCAGCAATTGGCCGCTTGAAACGTCATACTGGTAACCGTGCCATGGGCAGGTCAGCGTATCGCCGTCCAACTTGCCCGTACAGACCGGCCCGCCGCGATGCAGACAGCTATTATGCAGCGCGATCC
>JAICPS010000145.1 GCA_025929715.1 Anaerolineae bacterium
ACTACTGGGAACGCCGACGCCGACGCTGACGGCGACCCCACAGGGGGGCGTTTTGCCGACGTCAACGCGGCCGCCGACGGGAGGCGGCGTTCCGACGCCAACGCCTTTTGCCTTCCCGGCAACGCCAACCCCATTCATGTTTCCGACCGGTTTGCCGCCAACGGCGACACCGGACGTTCAGATACAACCGCTCCCAACGGCAACCAGCGCGACGGCGCCGCAGGAGGAGATCATGGTAGAGGTGACCATCTACTATGATCGTAATCTAAACTTCATGGCGGAATTAACAGAAGGGGTCATCGACGTGGTTGTGGCCCTCTTTGACGAGAGCAATGGGCAGTTGTTATCGTATGGATATACAAACGAAGCGGGGAACGTGCGGTTTCCGCCGGTGTCTTCGACCGGGGCCGTGCGCGTGGTTGTGCCTTACCTGAATTACAGCCAGGTGGTGAGCGAAAGCACGGTTATCCAGTTGCGTATTGCGCCACGCCCCCTGCCGGGCGGCATCCCGTGAACGTTCTGACGCCAACCATCGCAGCAGGATTACCTCATGTCCGAAACGCCTTCCGCCGCTAAATACAGCCTGCGCGACGTTCGTGAAAATCGGCCGTTGTTGCTGGCGCTGGGCGTAGCGCTCGTCGGGCTCTGTCTGCTGATCGTGTTTATCGTCCTCTTGCTGCGGGGCGGAGAGCGCGGCTTGGGTAGCGCCGGTGAGCCTACCCCATTTCCTTCGCCTGCTGCCGGCGGCGTTGGCGATGTGATCATCGCCGGGGTCAGTGGGTCGGGAACGGTGAGCCTGACTGTGAACGCTCCGACGGCGATGCAGGTGGGAACCCAGAGTTTCAGCGTGCGCTCTGAGCCGGTGGGAGACGACGGAACGTGGGACCCGGACATAAGCGAAGGAAATACGGCTGCCTGGGTTTACGGAACGCTGATCAACTATATCCTGGGAATTCCAGATGACCAGGATAATCGCGAATTGCTAGAGGTATTAGCGCCGGGCGACGAGATTGTTGTGACCCTGCGCGACGGGCGGGAGCTGCGTTTCGCCGTAACCAATCGCGAAACGATTGCGTCGAACCGCAGCGACGTGTTCGCGCAGAATATGCCGGCCCTAACGCTCGTCCTGTTGGAAGAGCAGGGGGACGAGCGACTGGTGGTGCAGGCGAATTACGTGGTGGATACGGCGACTGTCAGCAATGGCGGCGCCAACGGTGGCGGCCTCGTGGAGTTGGGCGAGCCGGCGCAACTGGGCAACTTGAGCATTACGGTTGGAGAGGCGGCTGCGCTTTTTGACCGGCCCGAGGCGCCGCCCGGATTCATTTTTTATCTTATCGATTTCGAAATGCAAAACGTAGGTACGGAAGCGGTGGACCTTGCGCGGCTGCGCTTTGTGTTGCACGATGACCTCGGCAACCAGTATGCCAGCAGCGTGCAGGCAGCCCGCTATGGCGTTAACCCGCCGCCGGCAGGCGTGATCCTGCCAGGTGAAACGCGGCTGGCCAGTGTCGGGTATCAGATTCCGGCGGGCCTTGCCAGTCCGGTATTGAGCTGGACGGTGACCCGCGAAGGGGGGACGGGCCAGATCCAGGTCATGATTCCTTTTGCACAGGCCGGAGACGGCGGCGTACAGGGCGCAGACGTGGCGCTGCAGACGGCCTCGGTGTCTGTAGACGGGTCAAGTCTGCAGCTTGTGGGGCAAATTGGGAACAACGGCACGCAGCCGCTGGTGGTGAATGAGGCCAATGTGTCGCTGCGCAGTGACGGGACAGTGCACCTGATGTTATCTACCAACCCCGCTTTTCCGTGGGTGATTCCCCCAGGGGAGTCGCTGCCTTTCTCCGTGTCGTTCCAGCGACCGGCCGAGGCTCAGGCAGTGTTTAACCTTCTGAACCAGCCGTTTGAGTTGACTGGGTTGCGCTGAGACGGGTTACACAGAGGCACACAGAGTTTTTGACACAGAGCTACACTGGGAACACCTCTCCTGTGGATCTCCGTGAAGATCTCGGTGTAACTCTGTGAAATGTTCTTTAAGTCTCGGTTTCGTGCGTGGGTGCTGGTGTCTTGGCGACTTCGTCACTGCGTGCCGGAGCGGGTCCGAGGCCATTTTGGGTGGCCTCCTCCACTTTTTCCGACCTGCCAAGCAGGAACTGAAGGGAAGAGCTGTAGCGCGAGCCGCGACTTGTGTGATAGAGGATCATGCCAATCGTGATCGAGATGATCCCTAAAATGAGGCCTCCTAATTGAAGCGGTCCGACGAAGGGACGTTCGAAATTGGGCTGGATGTGGGTTCCGATGCCCATTATGTCGGAGAGTCCAGAAACGAAGGCGAAAACCAGACCGGTCGCTGCCAGGCGAATGCCAATGTCTGCCTGCAGCGAGCGCGGCGTATCGGGCGCGCGCAGGCTGTAAATGTGGAAGAAGCCGGCGAGCGTCAGCATTGTGAGGCCGATTAGCAGCTGTAGCATCTGGACGATGCCAAAGCCGGGTGTAAGGTCCAGTCCCAGAATTTCGGCGGCCAATGAAACGATGACGAGTACGTTGCCGATCAGAAAGAGCGAAAGGACGACGAAATTCCAGAACTTGCTGGGGGCTTGTGAATGCGGCGTTTGAAAACGCATAGTGCTTTATAGAATCGCACAATTATGGTATTAAGCAAAACGCCGCGTACAAGACGCGGCGTTAGAATCTCTGTCGGGGCAGCCGGATTCGAACCGACGACCTCTTCAACCCCATTGAAGCGCGCTACCAAGCTGCGCCATGCCCCGAACACCCCCGATTTTAGCAGAATGAGGGGGGTGACGCAAACAGCATGCGAATGGTGCCAGGCACTTCCAAAGTGCCTGGCACCTGCGCTAAGGCGTCGCAAACTGCTCCAGATAAGGGGCGAGGAGGGCCAGCAGGCCCAGGAAGAAGTTGTAGGCGAAGTGTACAAAGATGGCGATGGTGGTGTTGTAGCGTTGGCGAATGAGCCCAAGCGCGACGCCAATGGCGAAGACGAGCACGGTCGCGAGCGTAAAGCCGTATTGGATGTGGGCCAGGGCGAAGAGCAGCGAGGTGGCCCACAGCCCGAAGACAGGCTGGATGGCGCCACGAAAGAGAATTTCTTCGCCGATTGCCGCCGAGAGCGCCAGCACGAACCACTCGCCGACGGTGTCTATGTTGCCCAGGAGCAGCGTGTTGAGGTTGTCCAGGGTTTCGGCCTGTGCGGGATCCAACAAGACGAAGATGGCGCCGGTCAGCCATTGAAGTGCGATCAGCAACAGCACCCAGCGCAGGCTTTGGCGCAGATGAAGGCTACTAGGAATCTGGAGACCGAGGCGGTCTAGGAGCTTCCAGCCTTCACGACGGATGAAAATGCCAACACCAGCCAGGCCGGCAGTGGCGTAGAGCAGTTCCGAGGCTACAACGTCGAAGATGGAGGCCGGGCTACTGGTCGCCTCCAACCCTTCGAGGCCGCCCTGCGTGAGCGTGACGACGCTGTTACCGACCAGGTAGCCGGCAAGGACGAGGGCCAGGGCGTGGACCGCCGAACCTGGATCCAGTGGCAGCCAGCGGGCGAGAAGACGACGCGTTTCGGGAAGCGTGACCAAAAGTCCCCAGACGGCGCTTAGCAGTAGGACGAGGCCGGCCGGGCGGTAGGCAGAAAAAGGTAGATTGAGTTGCGTGGCTTCAAGCTGTTGAGGCGGGACTAAAAGAAGCGCCAATCCTAGAAGAAAGATGGGCAGATTGATCAGCAATAGAATCCAGTTGAATGCTCGCCTTAGGCCGGCCGAGTTTCGCGATTCGGTGGCGTTGGCTAGAAATATGAGGCTGAAAAGTAATAGGAGTCCGAGGAGTAGGTCCATTGTTGGGTCCTTTGAAGGGCTGACGCCGGGCAGGGCTACGTTTATAAACGCGTTAATAAACGTTGGATAAAGTTCCGCGAGCAACTATACCAGTGTACCAGTGATCTGGCTTGTCTCGCCCTATGCTTCTGACTACAATCGAACATAACATGAACCAGGAATCTCTCGCCAGGTTGCGCCGTCTAGGGGTCATGAAAGGGGTGCGCCAACTTCGCTCTGCGCCAAGACAGGCTTCCCCTGTTGACGATCAGGGTTTGGCCGGCGAACGTGCGGCACGGTTTCTGCCGGCGATGGAAGAGCATGGCGGGCCCCAACCATTGACAACGTTGCTGCCCGGATTGGAGCTGGTGGATACGGCGGAAGGCGCCTGTTATGTGCTGGATCGCGTCTATTCGCTGCACCAGCGCCACGGTGCGCACCGGCTGAATGAGCTGCTTGAACACTCTACACTGTGCGCGGCGCGCTTTTGTCAGGATGAGCGGCTGGCATCGACGACGTTCCGGGACTATCTCTTTCTAGACACGGAGACGACCGGTTTAAGCGGGGCGGGTATGCTGGCTTTCATGGTGGGCGTGGGCTTCTTTGAGGGCGAAGCCTTTGTGGTGCGGCAATATTTTCTGCGTGACCATGGCGACGAGCCGGCGATGCTGTTGCTGCTTGACGAACTGATCCAGCGCTTTGCCGGGCTGATTACGTTTAATGGGCGTTCTTTTGACCTTCCATTGCTGGACGGCCGTTTCGTAATGAATCGCATGCAGACCGATTTGCTGGCGCGGCCCCACATCGATCTGCTGCATCCGGCGCGCCGACTGTGGCGACTCCGCTTTGAATCCTGCGCGTTAAGCGCGCTGGAACAGAATTTGCTGGGCCTGCAGCGCACGGACGAAGACGTGCCGGGCTGGCTGATACCAAGCCTTTACCACCAATTCCTCCAGTCAGGCGACGGGCGTGGGATGGCGCGCGTTTTTTATCACAATCGGATCGATATGCTATCGATGGTGACGTTGGCAGCGCGTATTACGCATTTATTTGCGGAACCACAAGCAGGCGACCATCCGCTCGAACTGTTGGGATTGGGAAAATGGCAGGCTGATCTGGGTTTCATCATCGAAGCAGAACAGGCCCTGCGCATGGCGGCGGCGCCGGAGCTGGATACGGTCTTTTATCACGAAGCGCTGATGCGACTGGGCTCTCTGCTAAAGCGCGGCGAGCGCCGCGAAGAAGCGCTGACCGTGTGGCAACAGGTGGCCTATACCAGCTTTGAAGACGTTACGGCGCACGTCGAACTGGCCAAGTATTACGAATGGCACGCGCGAGATCTGGCCCAGGCGCGGGCATGGACAGAACAGGCGCTAGAGCTGCTGGAAGGCGCGCAGACACCGGCACGTACGGTGCACGCCGAACTGGAACATCGCCTGGCGCGGTTGATACGCAAGATGGATGAGGGCGACGACCAAACGGCAAGATGAGAAGAAAGCGCTTTTCCTGGGGATCACTCTTCTGGTCGGCCGTACAGATTGCCATCGGAGGAGTGATTTTGTTGCAGGTTGCGCACTGGCGCCTGGAGAGTACGGCGGGAACGGGGGGACCGGCGGGCCAACCGACTGTCGACCAGCTGGCGTTCGCAGAGCGCACGATTCCCGCGACCTACACGCCCCGAGTGCTGACGACAATTGTGCCGGGAGCCACTTTCTTTGCGACGCCGGCCGCAACTTCGACGCTGCCGCCAGATGCGGAAGTGCCCCAGGCAGAACCACCGGCTACGCCCACGCCGACGCCGTTTGACGTTCCGGACTACTTGAAGCAGTCTGTGGCGGTGCATTCGCTGAACGAGCCACCGGCAACCACGGACTGTGGCGAACACGGCTTCGTCTATGCCGGCGAGTATCCCAGCGCCATTTGGGGCGCCGGGCGCGATTTCCACGCCTACTTGCCGCCCTGTTATGGCCACGATGGGCGCGCCTATCCGGTGCTCTATATGATCCATGGCTCCGGGCACAACGACGATATGTATATCCACCTGGGACTGCCACAGCACATCGACCAGGGTATCTTAGAAGGGCGTTATGCGCCCTTCATCGTGATCATGCCCGATAGTGGCTCTTGGGGCGACGCGACGTCGGGCGGCGAGCGTAGCGTGGAAGGTGTGACGATCCAGGATCTGATCCCGTGGGTAGATAGCAATTTCTGCTCGTGGAACGCGGCGGCGGGCCGCTCCATCGGCGGCATTTCGCGCGGCGGCTATTGGGCGCTGATGATGGCTTTCCGCCACCCGGAGCTGTTTGCGTCCGTGTCCGGTCACAGCAGCCACTTACGGCTGGAGACTGATCCGCCGCTGTTCAATCCGCTGGCAACGTATCTTACGGTGGACCTTTCGCAGATGCGCATCTGGATGGACTGGGGTGACCGCGATTTCCTGCGGGAGGGGCAGCAGTTGCTACACGAGTCGCTGATGAACGCGGGCATTGCGCATCGCGTGAAGATCGCCGCTGGTGGACATGCCAATTACTACTGGTTTGAGCATATGCGCGAATACATAGACTGGCACGCGGAGAGCTGGCCCCTGGCGCGCGAGGCGTATCCACCTTGTGCGCCGGCCGTAGCGCAGTAGTCAGTCTCGACGACTCCCGCCTTTCAACTGTGATTGATGTCTTATGCCTTGCCGTAAGCTGCCGTCGTAAAAATGCGGATTGCCTCTTTCATCGGAAGGGCGGGAAAATCAATTGCTTCCAGGTCCGTCTCGCCCAGGCCCAACCGCTCGGCTTCCCACAGGTGACGAACGGCCTGCACGTTCAAACCCAACAGACGAGCGCCGGCGACGTCTGCCGCCAATGCATCGGTGCTGGCAATGACGAGCCCGGTCTCGAACGTGTGGCCTCCGAGCGGGCCGGTACCGATCATCGCCGGGTGGCCGACTGTGATCGCCAGATCGATGGGAAAACGGCGGGCCATTACCGCGATAAAGGAGTGCATGTCGTCAAAGAAGGCGTGCTCGTGCTTTTCTTTCGAGCGGGGATGCCCGTAATAGTCGGCCGCGGGATAAGACATAGCCACGTTCTTCAGAGCCAGCGTCACAGTTGCCGTTGCATGCATCTTTAACTGGTTCACGGCGATCAACGTCTCGTACTCCAACACCCGAGGATTGACCATGACTGACTGCTGAGGACTGCGCACGTCCGCCCCCGGTTTGTCGCTTAGCTCGACGGGTACGAACGGGGCGCGATTATGGTCGAAGAACGTCGCTCCCGCTTCCTCCACCACATCCATCAAACCGGCGATTCGAAAAACCTCGTCCGTTTCCGCTGCGCCTGCCCCGCCGGTCACCACCAGTTCTCGGGGGTGGAACTCCTTGGCGGCTCTCAGAACGGCGCGCAGCGTTTCCGGCTGCGTTACTCCGCTCTTATCCTCCTCGGAGGCCCAGGTCTCGTTTACTTTCACCGCAACCTGGCGGCCCTCGACTAGCGCCCGCAGGTCAACGTGCTGCAAGGCGTCGTGAATGGCCGTCCCGATGTTCTGGTTGTGAGTGATGACGACCTCAGACATCGAACTCCTTCAAATCAGCCGATTTCGACAAACTCCCCGCTGACCATAAATACCACGCGTTCGGCAATATTCGTTGCGCGGTCGCCGGCCCGTTCCAGGTGGCGCCCAACCCAAAGGAGGAAGGTGGCGCGTTGGATATAGTCGTCCCTCTGCATTTCTTCGATGGTCTCGTGAAAAAGTGCTTCGTAATGTTTGTCGATTTTCTCTTCGCGGCGGGTGATGCTGAGCGCCATTTCGACGTCGCGATTGACGAAAGCATCGATGCTGCGGGTTACCATGCGCCGGGCGTGCTTCGCCATCTTGGGAAGCTTATGCAGCGAATTTATCTGGTCTTCCTCGGCCATCAGCCCTACGACGTTGGCGATGCTGGCGGCATGGTCGCCGATTCGCTCGAGCTCGACGGCGATGTGCGTGGTGGCGACGATGAAGCGCAGATCGAAAGCGGCCGGTTGCTGGGTCGCCAGGGTGCGCAGGCATTCTTCCTCAATCTGGAAGCGGAGCGCATTGACGTATCTGTCATTGTCCACGACATTACGTGCGAGCTCTACGTTGCGTGTGTGCAGCGCCTGCATGGCGCGGTCGAGCGCCTCGACGACCATGCTGCAGAGCTGTTGCGTTCTATCAACCAGGTCGGCCAGTTCACGGTCCAGTAGGGGGCGAGCCGTGTGCATAACATAAATTATAGGCGACGCGTCAAGTACCTGGCTGCTCCTGCGGCGCCTGCCAGGCCGGTGATTTGTGTACGTGCACGACTTTCCATTCGCCGTTTGATCTAATCAGAACACGGCTCTCGTTGTGGCTGCGATGGGTCATTTTGCCGTCCCGGGCGAGCGTGAGCATGAATGTGTAGCTGACGATGGCCGTATCGCCGTATAGCTGCAGCCGCCGTTCGAGTAGATCGTAGCGGTAAGCCTGACCGGTTCCGGCCCAACTATGGTCGATCATAAAAAAGTGGAAGTCGAGGCCGTCCTGGCGATGGGGCGAAACGAACCACTCGTAGAGCGAAAGGTCTTTGGCGGTGGTGGCGGCGTAGGTTTCAGAATCTCCGGTGAAGATGCTGCGTAGATGCCAGTCCAGAAACGCCCAGATTTCGTTTTCGACCTCGTCTTCGCTGTTATCGCCGATCTTATCTTCGACGCTGACTTTGATGTCGTCTTCGAGGTTGTCTTCGATATTACCAACCAGGTCGTCCATAATTTTCCTCCGTACCTTGCTTCAAGTGCGCCAATCGATGGACAAAATTGCAATTTTTTCCGGCAGCGTTCCCGGCGCTGGCTGCTAACAGAACCGGTTGTGCCGGTGCAGCGCCTGCGAAAGGCGCCTTTTGTACTCGTATCTTGAAATCTCCACAGCGCCAAACTGGGCCAGGTGGCCGGTCATAAACTGGATGTCCAATAATAAAAAGTTACGCTGTCGCAGTCGGCGCACAAGATGGACCAGCGCCACCTTGCTGGCGTCACGCTCGTGGCTAAACATGCTTTCGCCGGCAAAAAAGCTGTTCAGAGTGACGCCATACAGGCCGCCGACAAGCACGCCATCCCGCCAGGCCTCCACGCTGTGGGCAAACCCGAGCCGATGCAGTTCGGTGTAAACGGTGACTAGCTCGTCGCTGATCCACGTCTCCTCGCGCCCCGGCGCTGTGCCCGCGCACGCTTCCATAACGCGGCGGAAGGCGGTGTCCATGCGAATTTAGAAGGGAGCCTGGCGCACGGTACGGGCAAGGCGAGAAGGTACGTGAAACCGGTCTAGAGGAATGATAGCGCGGGGGTCTGGATCATACCAAAAAATCTCCCCGCTCTCGTGGGCCATGGGGAAGATGCCCTGGGCGTAGGCGTAGAGCAGGTGCTGTGGGTCGAGTTTCATCATTACGGCTTGAAGGCGGTGACGAGATCGTAATTGACCTGCCACGGGTGAAACTGGATTTGGCGCAAGCCGGCTTGCTCAAGCATCTGGCGCATGTTGTCCCGCGAGCGGTAGCGACTCAAGAAGAGCCTGCCTTCGCGGCCGCGGCGGCGGGTGGTAAGGAGGTAGCAGGCCGGGCGGAGGACTCGCACCATTTCGCGAACCGCCGCTTC
>JAICPS010000764.1 GCA_025929715.1 Anaerolineae bacterium
CAAAGGTGGGATCTCTCCAGGAACACGCCTCGTCTTCCCGATCTTGCTCGCGGAAAGGCAGCGGACGCTGCGCTGCCGACCAGGAGATCGTGTCACCGGCTATCTCCAAGCCACCAAGCGGGCCGGCTCCGACGTGCTCGACGGCCGCTTCCTTGTCGAGCTTGCCACCTGCGAAAATGCCGAGACGGGGCAGGTCATTGAGTGGCCGCCAGCGCCGCTCACCGTCAGGGGAAGCTTCGCGGGCCTCCCACTGGGGCCGTTGATACCGCTCAAGTGAGGCGTTCTAGTGGCTTCGCCATTTGGTGGACCCGCCAATTAATTGCGGGGCTAAGCCCCGCAGTAGAACTCTTGAAAGGCATTTTGAAAATGAAAGCAATCGTTACAATCCTTTTTACTATGCTGATAATCGGCTTTGCTACGCCGGTCTATGACTTCGGGGCGGCCTCGGCTCAGGCAAAACAAAAATCGCCTCAAAAGAAGGAGCAAGAACCTTCGCCTAAGCCAAAAGATCCGACTGGGTCGCTCCGTATTCCCGACGCGACGGTTTATGACCAGAACGGTAATAAGCTTAAGTTCTATACCGATCTGGTAAAAGGCAAGACGGTCGCGATCAATTTCATCTTTACGACATGCACTGCGATCTGCCCGGCATTAACGGCCACCTTCCGCCGGGTTCAGCAGCAACTCGGAGAGCGCGTCGGGCAGGACGTGCACTTGATTTCCGTGAGTGTGGATCCAACTACCGATGTGCCTGAGAGACTGAAAGAGTACGCGGCAAAGTTTAAGGCAGGTCCGGGCTGGACGTTTGTGACGGGCGACAAGGTTGAGATTGATTCTGTGCTGCTGGCTCTCGGAACGGCGGTGGCGAACAAGAACGACCATACCCCAATGGTCCTTATTGGCAACGAGGCGGCCGGCAACTGGTCTCGCGCTTACGGATTGTCTCCGCCTACTCGGCTCGTTGATTTGATTAAGGCCGCTGCCAGCAAGTCAGTTGCGACTTCAACCAAGCTGGAACGTGAATGTATCTCACTCAGGCCGCATCGCGATCTTAGAGCATACCAGCATTGCCGATTACGGATTGACTATTGGCTTCCTTCGCTACGGTCTAATTGGCAATTGGCGAGCGGCAATCGGCAATGAGATTAATTCGACAGTAGCGTCACAGAGAAGACGACGGCCAGCACGACGGCAAAGGCGCCTGCGAGTGCGCGCCGCCAATGTCGTCCCGTCTGTTCTTTCGTTACGCCATGGCTTAAATCCGCGGGCTCATTCAGCCAGACCATGTGAGTGAAGGCCTGCATTTCATCGAGTCGCGAACGTACTGGAACGTGAAATCGATTGTAGAAGGGATTGTGATAAGGGTCGTCGATTCGTCTTGTAGCTTTCATGATCTTTAACTCCTCGCTAACAGTCGCTGAGGGGGACTCAGCGCCGGATATTGTGACGAGGTGCAATGACCATGCCCGATGGCGACAAGTTAGAACTGCCCTTAGCTGCCAGAGCTTTTTGCGCGATTTTAAAGAGGATTTAGAGCCGTCAACTGGAGTTTACAGAG
>JAICPS010000141.1 GCA_025929715.1 Anaerolineae bacterium
AAGCACGGCTACTACAGCCACCGCTTCACCACCCAGGAGCTGGCCGACCTGGTCCCCCACGCCCAACCTTAGCTGGCGTTTGCGCCTTTCTTCGCCGCACTGCCCCTCGTCCTTATCCCGCTCCTGATCGGATGGCTGACACCGCAGATGTGGTGGCTCGTCGACGTCGAGGTATCGTGCGACAGCGCTGGAAGAGACCCTGACAGTCACGGACCAGAGACGTAACCGGCAGGTGCGGCCGCCGCTTGATTTTGAGTGTCCCTTGCTGTCATAAACTATACAAAAACTACCCTATCCATTATAATTGTATCCACCAACCTAACTCATCGCGGCTTCCCGTATCATCGTTTCACCAAACACATAGCGTCTGTTTTTCATCCGGTTGTAACCATGACGCTGAAATCCATTCTCCTTAATCTTGCATCGTTAAGACACCCTTTGGATTAAGCGTCGTCGTGCCGTTTCAACGAGGCAATCGAGAGGTATCTATGGATCAGAACCCGGCTCCATCGTCTTCCGATGAGGTCTCCAGCAGCGGCTGGCAGATCGAATCCGTATCACAGTCCATTGCCGGAGGCAACACGCTCATCGGACAGGTGCAAGGTTTTCTCGAGAGCTCCGAGGGATCGCAACTGCGGGAGCGGATCTGGAATTTCACCTTACAGCGGTACCAGGATGGCAAATACCTGCCTCCGATCCCGGTGGAGATGCGCGGCTATTCGCTGCGCGGCTATATTCGCAATGGAGATGCGGTGCGGCTCTTAGACCCCTGGCAGGAAGGCACCCTCCTGCAAACCCGCAAGGTCTACAATGAGACTCAACATGTGCTGGTGAGGGCGCTCAGCTTTTGGGAGTGGCAGCGCGGCGCGATCATCTTTTTCGCCCTGTTTACCCTCGCCATGCTGGTCCTGTTCTTGATCGTCGTAATCAGCATAATCAACGCATTTGAGCGGGGGTCCCTGGAGATGTGCGCGGTCGTCCCGCAAGCTCCATGGTGCCCGTGACGCGGCCATGGAAACCGAGATCATTTTTTCCATCGCCCATTTAGATTACCTGCAGCGGGTGGGCCTCGCACCGGCGAAGCAGAGGGCCACCGACCGGACGAGCAGCCCACCCGAGCAGCGCCGACTGCTGCAGGTTCAGTCGGTGGGGGTCATCCAGAAGCAGCCGGACAACCGGCCGGGGGAAGTGCGGTCGCGTCTTGCGAGCGAAGACCTGCTGACCGGGCTGTTTGGCTACAAGATCCCGGTCGCTTTCCTGGTGCATGGCAGCCCGGAGGGAATCGCCATCCACCTGGGCATCTGGGCGCCCGCCAGGCTCCCGGCTCCCTCTTCGGCCGTCCTCGACCGGCGCCAGGCGATCTTGCGCACGCTGCTCACTAGCCTCTACCCTGCGGTGCAGACCTCGCCTGCGCCCACCGATCTGCCCGTTCAGACTTTAGCCGGGCTGGCCGTAGGGATGCCGACTGCCAAGGCTCCTGATCCTGTCGATGGCGCTCTGGCCCTCGACAGACTGATCCGCGCCATGGCGCCGGAAACCTGGACCTGCCTGGTGCTGGCCGAACCTGTGGAAGAAAGTTCTACCAGCCGGCTGCGCCATGCGGTCATCGAGGAGATGCGCAGCGCGCAGGCGGCCGCGCTGCCCGGGCGAATTCCCCAGCCCCTGGTCGAGGCATACATCGGGATGCTCCAGACAGCCTTGAAGAACCTCACCTCCGGGCTGTCGCTAGGCGCCTGGCGCACCGGCGTGTACCTTTTAGGAGATGAAATCTCCTATCCCCGGTTGGCCAGCCTGTGGCGCGGGATATTCTCGGGTGATGACTCCTTGCCGGAACCGGTCCAGGTCTGGAATCTGGCCGAGGCAGCCGACTGCGCGCAAGATTGGGCGCTGCCCAACGTGGCGGCCCCTCCAGGGCCGGGTTATTTCAGCCACCCGCTCCTGTACCAGTCCATCCTGACCTCGCGGCAGCTGGCGGCTTACATCCATCTGCCGCGCCTGGAGACCGGCGGTTTTTCGGTGCAAACCGTCCCGGATTTTGATGTCGTCTCGCCGGTAACAGCCGGTGAAGGCACCGTCACCCTGGGAGAAGCGGTGCTGCGCGGGCAGCCCACCTCGGTTCCCTACCTTGCCCGCCTGGACGATTTATCCCGGCACGTCTTCGTGGCCGGTATCACCGGCTCCGGAAAGACCAACACGGTCAAGCACCTGCTGCAGCAGGTAAACCTCGCCGGTGTGCCCTTCCTGGTGATTGAACCGGCCAAGGCCGAATATCGCCAGCTGCTCGGCGTCCCGGCCCTGTCAGAAAAACTGCAGGTGTTCACGCTGGGTAATGAGCCGGTCTCGCCCCTACGGCTGAACCCGTTCGAGGTCACTGGCTGGCCGGAGACGTCCGTCACCGTCCACCTCGACCTGCTGCGCTCGGTTTTTGTTGCCAGCTTCGGGATGTGGACGCCGCTGCCACAGATCCTGGAGCAGTGCCTATACGGCATCTACCGCGACCGCGGCTGGGACATCGTCGCCAACCAGAACCCACGGCTGGCCGGCAGTCCCGATTCGTCTCCGGCTTTCCCAACCCTTTCCGAGCTGGCCGCCAAGGCAGACGAAGTGATCGGCAGGTTGGGATACGATGAAGAGATCGCTTCTCGGCTGCGCGCGGCGCTCCTGACCCGCCTCAACAGCCTGCGCACCGGCGGCAAGGGCCGCATGCTCGACGTGCAGTACTCACTGCCGATGGAGGAGTTGCTGGAAAACCCTACCGTGCTCGAGCTGGAAGGGATGGGCGACGATGATGACAAAGCCTTCGTGATGGGCCTGCTATTCATACGGCTCGTGGAATACCGCCGGGCAGAAGAGAAGCGGCCGGGTGGCCTGGGAAAGCGTGGCCTGCGCCATTTGCTGGTCATCGAGGAAGCCCACCGGCTGCTGGCTAATGTCGGTGAGCGTTACGAAGAAGAGGGCAACCCGCGCGGCAAAGCGGTGGAGACCTTCGCCAACTTGCTTTCTGAGATCCGCGCATACAGCCAGGGCGTAATCGTGTCCGACCAGGTGCCTGTCAAGCTGGCGCCGGACGTGATCAAGAACACCAACCTCAAGATCGCCCACCGGGTGGTGGCCGCCGACGACCGGTCTGTTCTGGCGGGAGCGATGGCGATGAACGAGCGCCAATCGCAGGCATTGGCCATTCTAACGCTCGGCCAAGCCGCCGTTTTCAGCGAAGGAGACGACGCGCCAGTAGTGGTGAAGGTAAAACGGGCTGAGGGGAGTTCCGCCAGCGCGTCCCCCGGTGATGCTCAGGTGGCGGTGGCGCCGGCCCGGCGGCGTTTGCTGGCTTCATATCCTGTCGTGTTCCAGCCGCTGCAGGCTTATCCGGGAGTTGCAGACAGCCGCCTTTTCGAAGCCGCTCGACGTCTGGCGGAGGATCAGGAGGTCATGCGAGGGCTATCCCGGGTCATCCTTTCGGCCATTCAGACCCATGGCGGGCTGAGCCGCACGTGGCCCGATCTTGTCGCCGTCGTCGAGTCGCGGCGTCCTGCGTGGCTCGAATCCGGCCCGCTGCTAAGCAGCGTGATTGCCTATGCCTCCACCGCCCTGGCCGGTCGCCGTGGAGCGCTAGCTGGCCTCTCCTACGCCGAAACTGACGCGCTAGGCCAGTCGATCCAATTGGTGCTCGAAGCCCAGCTCGCAGGGCAGCACGTTGAGGGCGATGTTCAATCGCTCCGTGAGCGGTTCCTCCGCCTGCAAGGCGGCGGGTATGGTCCCTACTTTGGCTGCCAGCGGATCTGGGCCCAGCGTGACGGCCCCTGCTTGTGCCGCTACCCTGTCGCTGAGCTGGTGATGAGCGGGGCGTTCGACGAGCTATGGCGCCAGGCGGCCGAGATGGACCGCAACTCGGAAGGAGGCGGGCGGCCGGCAACGTGGGATGTGTGCCAGGACGCCACTTACCACCTGGTTGAGTTCCCCGGTGAGGAGCAGGATCCAGATCTGGTCGAGCGGCTCGCCGACGTGGCGCGCTGTACCGCATTGTGCTTTGGTCAGCAGCAGCTGGCTTCACTGGCCTGGACCCATCCTAGGACTCAGCGGGTGGTGCTGGAGGAGTTGATTGAAGCGGCCGGCCATGAATAAACCTTTCAAAACCTGAAGTTTGGGTGAATGGAGGAAAGTAATGGGCAAGGACCAGTCAAGTCGGAAAGACCAAACAACCCAGACCGGTAAGAAGTCCGATGCGCCTTCCGGAGGGGCTCGCGATCGTCCGGATGTCAGTAAGCAAGATCAGGCGCAAAAAACCGGCCGGAAAGGCGAATCGAAAAAGGACAGCGATCGGGCTCCAAAAGGGTCCAAAGACTATCCCAAAGACCCGAAGAGCCGAAGTAAGACTGACTGGAAAAAGGAGCGCCGCAGGCACACCAAAAATGCCGAAAGAAAAGCCCGACGCGAGGCCAAGAAAGCCACTGGAAAAGATGTGAAAATCGCCGGCAAGAAGGTCCAGTGGCACCACCATGCCGGCGTAAGAGACTCAAAACGAGCCGGTCTGGACCCAAAGGTAGCCGGGGAAACCAAACGGATGACGGCTGTCCACTCGCGACGGGACAAGAAAGTTTATGGGACGGCGGGCGATAAAGTAGACCCGAAAAAGAACAAGCGATACACACATCACAACATTGCCGATAAGATCGACAAAGCCGAACAAAGGCGAGCGGCGAAGGCCATGGGGGGCAAGGGTGATAGCCCCAGGCTGCCTCGAGGTCCGAAGGGGCGCGCGGGCATGATCGATGCCAGCGCAACGGGTAAGTGGCGCTTCCCTGCCACTGGCGACCAGGCGGAGCGCTCAAAGATGAAATGGGAGCGTAAAGAACCCGCCGGACCCAAGGTGGGAAAAGATGGCCGTGTGGTTCCCAATGCGAAAGAGTCTGCACCCAAAACCTCACCATCCAGCGGAAAGGCTGATGTCCCGAAGACGCCGGACAAGCCCAAGATTTCAGGCAAGCCGGAGCCAGGTGGCATTGGTAAAGCGTTGAAAGGCTTGGGAAAGGCTCTGGAAGTAGCCGGTAAAGCTGCAAAGGTCGGCGGCGCACTTGGGAATGCTGCCAACTTTAGCGGCGACGCCATCCAGTCCATTGCCAAATACAAGCCCGAGTTGCTCCCAGAAGGGGCGAAAGTTGAACTAAACAGGGAGGTCGAAGGCGTGGAAGTTATGTCTAGGCCATCCGGCTACACGGTCGAGAAGACCAATGGCCAGGTCATCTATCGTGATTCGAATGGCACACAGGTTGATCGCGACGAAGCCATGAGGGCGACGGAAAGCAATTACGGTGGCAAGGCATAAAGCAGCGTCTGAACTATCCCGGGTGCTTTCCAAGCTCGTACTCCCGTAACCCGACTTGCCGGCGTAACTCCAGGAAAGGCGTAAGCAGGTGAAAAGGAACATTTCTGGAGGCTCAAATGAAACGTCCATATCAACAGGCTCACCGCCGCTTCAGCCAACAGGCGCGACACCAGCACCATAATTTCATGCAGCGTGCCAATGACCGGCATCAGCAGTTCCACCAGGAGGCGATCCGGCGAGGGCAGAATATACACAAGCTGCAAAAAGAGGAGATTGCGCGCTTCCGAAAGGCGCGCGCACGCGCCAACCTGCTACGCCTCATATATCCATCCGGAAAGCTGACCGATAAGCAGCTTGATTCACTAACTCTGCGCGATAACCAGGGTGTGTATTGGATGGCTGGCCTGGATGGACAAAGCTGGTACCGTTTTAATGGTGCGGAGTGGGTACCTGGCTTTCCGGAGAGCCTGTACGGCACCAGTCGCCAAAGCGACGATGACAGCAGGAGAATCGCCCTTGCCGTAGTCATCCTGATCCCGATCTTACTGTTCATTGCTTGGGTTCTCTACCGGCTGCTCATTGGAGGATGAGGAAGGAGGAAATGGCGAGGGTCCGGAGAAGGCTATTATGCGAGCAATTTAGAACGGTTGAGTCGAGACCGGTCAGGGTAAGACAGAACTGGTAGCCCCTATGATGATTGGGGCCCATATTCTCAATCAATAGGAGAGTGTCATGACTGGAAAGCAAACGTCTGACAGGAAACGGCTGCGCCTCTACCCACCCCCAGCGAAGGACTTCGACCCGTTCGCCGCCACCAAGAAGGACTTTTTGAGGCACGGTCTGCCGTTGCGGCCTGACCCCCAGTCTCAGCCGGGTATGGCCGCGCTGTGGGAGCGACAGGCAGCCCGCTACCGCAGTTTCAACCATCTTGAGCCGCAGCCCGACACCACGACGGCGGATAAGAAGGCGGTATCGGCCGCCGCTTTCGGTCCGGACCCCATCGAGTCGTGCGGCTACCAGCTCTTCAGTTCCGCGGCACCCTTCACCGCTCTGTTCGTCACCTGGACGGTGCCCAACCTGCAGTTCACCCCCAGCCCGATCGGCGTCAACCACTTCCATACGTTCGTCGGTCTCGGCTTCCTCGACGTCCACGTCGAGATGACCGTCGACTCGGCGCAGAACGTCACCAGCCAGATCTGGGCACAAAGCATCGGGGAGATCAACTTACCGGTGCGCCCCGGCGATGTGATCAGCGGCGCCCTGTGCCTTCAGACCAACCAGGCTGGCACAGCGTCGTACTTCCTCGCCAACGAGACCACATCGCAGACGATCAACTTCACAGTCGACACCGGGTTCCCCCCTGCCGTCACCATCAACGCGGGCGTCACTCGCAGCTGGCCCCTCAACCAACCGTTCCCCCCACTGGCCAGCTTTGGGGTCGTCTACTTCGACGAAATCAGCGCCTACACGACGAGTGGCCCTCGGTCGCTCACGTCGGGCGAGGCCATCACCATGGTCGACCAGAACGGCAAGACCCTCGCCAGGCCCGTCAGGCTTAACGACTTCGCCTTCAAGACCGTGTTTGTAGCGGCCTGATCGCCTGGCTGGGCGGCCGAACCCGCGTCCAGCGGAGGGTACGACGGCCCGGGTATCCCGAGCGGAAGACAGTACAGACTTTTCACAATTTTGGCACTGCAGGATCGCTCGCAGCGATTCTTTTCCACCATACCCTGTCGCTCTTGATTCAGAAAGCACTTTTGTGTCCATGCGTAGACATCTGCTTGCACACCTGCCATCGAGTAAACTCGGTTACAATCCAAGTTCGAGATTATGGCATAGCAGAGGGCTCCCATGCCCACCTACCACAGCCAGCCCAGCCCGACCTGGCGCGACAGATTCGCCAAGCGCGAGCTGCGGCTTATTAAGAACGTGCAATTATGCCGAGGACGATTCCGCCGGCCTGCCGGGCCACAAACTGCTGCTGATCATCGCCCGGCTGACCGAGACGCTGGACACGCTATCGCAGCACGAGGTGCCGCCGGATATGAGGGGCTGCTAAGGGATTTCTTTGAGGCGAGGTGGCGGGAGGGGAAGTTGTCGGATTTGTGGAGCGATGAGGACGTGCAGGGGTGGTTGGGGGTTCTGGCGTCGTATTTGGGAGGTAGAGGATAATGCGACTTTGCACTTATACGGTTATCCACGACTATGGCCTTGCGCCGAATCCATTCTGGGGCTACTGCACTACTGGAATGTGGTCGACGAAAAACTCGAAATAGATTCTCCGTGCGTCCCTATTAGCGGAACAGGAATATTCGGCTGGCGAAAGACACATTTATCTCAGATGATCATCACGTTCATATTCACGATGCTCGCAGTTACATCGATTTGGGTCCGGATATTAGAGATCTGTCCGCCCGGAAAGATGACGTGAGCGGTTGAAGGCTGTGGTCGGCGCCATCCCACATGCAAATCATAGCCCATAATGAATAAACAGATCACAGTTATTATCGGCGGCGAGCGCACCAGGCACGAGCGGCGCTAGGCATTGCAGGATATTGGCCGGCCCCAGCTGGACCAAATTATCGACCAACCCATCGGCAGCAAGCCCCATACGGCGTTACACGCGTACCTAGGTCTCTCCTGAAGAGAAAACCGACGAAGGTCGACACGCCGGCCGGCCGGCAACCGGTGCACGACGACCGGCTCATCTCGGCCGCGTTGGTCTCGCTGTGCGACGAGTTGGTTTTGGAGCGGATGTTGAGGACCGGGTAGTGCAAGGCGGCGGTGATTCGAGGGCGGGATCCGTTGGACGAGATGGAGTTTTGAGAGATGTTGTCGAGGTGTGTTCTCGACTTCCGCGCTTGGAAAATTGTCAGGCACAGCGGAGCAAAGTCGGGCGCACCGCGTTGTCAGGTTGGACCGTTGTTTTCCAGAGATATGATTACTTTTCCTTTGGCGCGTCCTTCTGCAACATATCGAAGCGCCTCTGGAACTTCACTTAACGAATACACTTTATCAATCATAGGGACTACCTTTCCGCTTTCACAAAGTTCCGTGATAGAAACTAAATCTTCTCGGTTTTGTGGCACTGCTAGAAGGCGCATGTGCCTGCCTGAGCTTCTCCTTATCCATGGTCCTAACAGCAAGAGCTGCAAAAGTACGGGGACAGATCCTCCGACAAAGAAATAAGTTCCATTGAGCGCCAGTGCCCGTTTGTAGGCGAAAACCGAGCGATGGGCGGTCACATCGAGGATGAGATCATACTGTTTTCCACCCCTGGTGAAGTCTTCCCTGGTGTAATCAATGACATAATCTGCGCCAAGCGAGCGCATAAAGTCCAATTTGCCCGTATTATCGACCCCGGTCACTTCAGCCCCGTATAACTTGGCAAGCTGCACGGCGAATGAACCCGCGCTGCCGCCTGCCCCATTAATCAAGACTGTTTGCCCTGGTTGAACCCGCCCTTTCTCGCGAATTCCCTGTAGCGCGATAGTTCCCGCTTGTGGGATGGCTGCTGCTTCCTCGAACGTCATACTGGCCGGTTTTAGCGCCATTGTTCTACCGCTGGTACAGACGTACTCTGCAAAACCGCCGTGATAGCCTGGCAGTTCCCCGAACACCGCATCTCCTGGTTGAAACTCTGTGTTGTTTTTGCCGGCAAATTCCACTCGGCCGGCGATGTCTGACCCCAGTATCTGGCGACCTGGTTTCAGCAGCCCTCCCATGCGGGCGTACAGAGGTTTGCCTACCAACCCTTCTCTGTCCGATCCATTGATAGATACGGCGTGAATCCTGATCAGGAGTTCATTGTCCGTTGGGGTTGGCTTTTCGACGTCTTCGAGCTTAAGAACATCGGGCGAGCCATACTGGCGGTGTACAACGGCTTTCATCATTAGGTTAACCAGTTGCTTCGGGAAATAATAGCAGACGAGCCTGCCAGAGCGAACGATTTAGTGCTCCGTCCGGAGATATTGCTGCGTATTTCGCAAGAGTGCAACATTTCGCGCATGAGAAATTGACACCCGCTTCAGTGTGCTGGGCGCGGCGAGAGTGGTCAACCAGGCGCAACCTGACCTTGAACCGGGCAGGGCAGGGCGGAGGTGATTGAGGGAAGGGATCTGTTGGATGAGATGGAGTTTTGATCCAAGTCCTAGCTAGTTTCCATTGCGATTTAGCTTGAGGAGCACGATTGCTCCGAAGAATGCTTGCACTTTACCAACTGAACCATCAAGGACTGAGCCCGCGACCCAGCGCGGTCAGGTTGTTGGCGATC
>JAICPS010000637.1 GCA_025929715.1 Anaerolineae bacterium
AACTGTGTTGGCAGCTGCTGGGCGTTGATGCTTTTGATGTTTGCGCTGGGCCACGGCCACATTGGCTGGATGCTGCTGCTAGGCGTGATTATGGCCGGCGAGCGCCTGGCTCCGCGGCGTTGGGCCGGATGGTTGACGCGGTTCGTGGGGCTGGCGCTGATCTGTTGGGGAACGTGGTCATTGGTTGTGGCGTAAGCTGGCGGCCTGGCTATCGCTCTCCGATACTGACCTGCCCTGCCACAGCGCCTGCAGCTCCGGCGATCTCTCGAGCAGCTCGGGCAGTTGCCCCCGCGCCACGATCTGTCCGCCTGACAG
Source organism: Anaerolineae bacterium (assembly GCA_025929715.1). Classification (GTDB taxonomy): domain Bacteria; phylum Chloroflexota; class Anaerolineae; order Promineifilales; family Promineifilaceae; genus JAAYYY01. The sequence continues at coordinate 316 of JAICPS010000637.1, forward strand.
CACCACAATCTGGTCCGCGCGTCGCAGCGCTGGCCGGCGATGCGAGACCACCAACATCGTCGCCGGCGCTTCCCCCGGCCGCACAGTGGTCAGGTTCTCCCACAGCTGTTGCTCCGTTTCCACATCCAACGCGCTGGACAGGTCATCCATCACCAGCAGCGCCGGCCGGCGGACCAACATTCGCGCCGCGGCTGCCCGCTGCACCTGCCCGCCCGAAAGACGCACCCCGCGCGGGCCGACTACCGTCTCCAGTCCTTGCTCCAGCCGCGCGACGTCCGGCGCCAGCACGGCCGCTTCCACTGCCGCCCACAGGTCGTCGTGGCCGGCCGGCGCTCCGAGCAATATATTCTCGCGCAGGGTTTCGCTGAACAGGCGCGGCACCTGGGGCGTATAGGCCGAGCGGGGCGGCACAAAAAAGTCGGCTGGATCTTCTACCGCCTGGCCCTGCCAGAAAATGTCACCGCATTCGCGGGGCAGCAACCCCAGCAGTGCGCGCAGCAACGTCGTCTTACCGGCCCCTACAGGGCCGGTAATCACCGTCAGGCTGCCTGGAGCCAGATCCAGATCCACTCCCTCAATGCCACCGCCGCCGGGAAAGCGACTGGTAAGGCCGCGAACGGTAATGAGCGACAAGTCCTCCGGCAAAGGCGCTTTTGAGGCGGCGGGCGGGACATTCCGCGCCTGTCTATCCCACTCGCTGCCGCTCACGTCCCGCTCCGCGACCAGGCTCTCCGGTAGCGCCTCGGGCTGTAGCTCCTGCAGCCGGTCCAATACCGCCCGCTCCTGGGCAATTTCCGAGAGATAACTTCCGATCATTGCCGGAAACTGCGCGGCAAAGAAGAGGTAGCTGCCGAAGAGTACAAAATCGCCCACGCTAATTTCGCGGCGGGCCAGGGCACCGCCGATGAGCACGACCATCAAGGCCACGGCAATATCGCCCATGTTGGCCGAAAGCGCTTGGAAGAGGGCGCCAAATACGCTCTCTCGCACACTGACCCGGCGTCGCTCCTCGTTGAGGACCCTGAAATAGCCGATAACTCCGTCGCCGGCGCCGGCCACCTTCACGGCCTGCACCGCGCCGAGAATTTCCCCCAGGAAACCACCTACCTCCCCGGCCGCCTGGCGGCTCTCCCGACTGTAATGAAGCATGCGGCGGAAAGCCAGGCGGTTGAGGAGCAGCACGCCTACCAGTGGCAGCAGCGCCACGAAAGTGATGCGCGGGGCGATCTGGAACAGAATAGCCAGCGCTGCCAGCGTAAACAGCCCTTCGCCTGCCAGGTAGGGCAGCCAGGTGGGGAAATCGGCAAAGTCGGCGACGTCGTCGTCCAGGCGCACGACTGCATCACCTGGCGGTACCGGCAACGGCAGCGCGCCCGGCCGGCGCAGCAGATTATGGACCACGTTGGCGCGCATCAGCGAGCCGCCCCGGTTTCGAATGAGCGTTTCGCTCATTTTACCTCCATAATCCACCAGCGAGCGCACCACTTCCACGGCCAGCAGCAGCCCCACCAGCGCGCCGAGGGAAAGGGAGGGATCGGCTGCCGGTCCCAACGTCAGCCGGTCGAAGGTGAGCTTTTCTATCCAGCCGGGAACAAGGCGGGTGCCAAAATAAAAGACGCCGCCCAGCATGGCCAACAAAAAGATGCCGAGCTGGGCCCGGATCAGGGCCAGCGTGCCGCGGCGGATAGAAAGCTGCCTCATGCCAGCACCTCTTCCATCCCGGTGCGCAGGAGTGCGGCATAGCGGCTGTTGGAGTCGGCCGCCAGGTCAATTCGCAGTCCTTGCTCCTGCACCCGGCCCTCTTCCAGGATGACAATACGGTCTGCCCGCTGTAACGTGCCCAGGCGGTGGGCAACGATAATGGCCGCGCGCCCTGCCAGCAGGCGGTCAAGGGCGCGCTCTAGCCGCCGTTCCGTCGCCGGGTCCAGGCGTGAAGAAGCCTCGTCCAACACCACCACGCGCGGGTCGCGCAGAAAGACGCGAGCCAACGCCAGGAGCTGGGCTTCTCCGGCCGAAAGACCGCTGCCGCCGGTCGCCAGCGGCGTATCGAGCCCTTGCGGCAGCCCGTCTACCCACTGGCGTAGCCCGACGGCATCCAGCGCTTCTAGTAGCGCCGCGTCCGGTAGTGGCGTTGCCTTGTGGTCGTGGCGGCGAAAGAACGTCAGGTTGTCGCGAATGCTGGCGGCAAAAAGCTGCACGTCCTGGGTCACCAGTCCCACGCTCTGGCGCAATTCGGCGAGCGGCAGCTCGCGCAAGTCCATGCCTCCCAGGAGTATCGCGCCCTGATC
>JAICPS010000122.1 GCA_025929715.1 Anaerolineae bacterium
ACAGCTTCGCCGAGGAGATGAAACAGAAAGGGTTACAGCAGGCGGCCAAATTTAGTTGGGAGCAGACGGCAACCGAAACAGTCATTGTCTATGACCGGCTTGCCGGTCTATGAAATGCATATGCTGTGGCCGGTCGACCGTGCCACCGGACGGGCGCGGTCAGAGACCGGCCCGAGCTCATTCAACGCTGTGGCCGGTCTCTAAATGGGTCAAATGACTCAACCCGCGCCACACTGAGGGAATACAATGCAGAAAAGAATAGCCATAGTAACCGGCGGCAACCGTGGCATTGGCTTCGAAATCTGCCGCCAGCTTGCCGCTCGCGAGGACATCCGCGTGCTGCTCACAGCGCGTAACGCCGCCTCGGGTCAGCGAGCAGCGGTCTCCTTGCAGGAGACGGGCAGCGATGTCCACTTCCATCACCTGGAAGTCACCGACCAGAATAGCGCGCGGCGGCTGGTCAAAGAAGTCGCCGATCGATACGGGCGCGCCGATATCCTGGTCAATAATGCGGGCATTTACCCCGACTCCGGTCTGCGTGTCGCCGATCTAGACCTTGGAGTCGCGCGCCAGACGCTGGAGACGAACTTTTACGGGCCGCTGCGCCTCTGTAAGCATTTAGTGCCTCTGATGCAGCGTCACGCCTACGGGCGCATCGTCAATCTCTCGAGCCGTATGGGCTCTCTGAATAAGATGGGTGGCGGGGCGCTGGGCTACCGCGCATCCAAGGCGGCCCTGAATGTGCTAACCCGCGTCCTCGCGGCGGAGCTACAGGGAGACAATATTCTAGTAAATAGCGTCGATCCAGGCTGGGTCCGTTCAGATATGGGCGGTTCCAGCGCGACCCGTTCGCTGGCGCAAGGCGCAGACACGGCCGTGTGGCTGGCAACACTCCCTGACGACGGTCCCAGCGGTGGCTTCTTCCGCGACCGCCAGCCGGTTGAGTGGTAAGTACGCGTTTGTACTAATGGCTCAGCTCTTCAGACTCTAGTCTATACCCCTTGCCCATGCTACAATGCCGCGCATTGAATCGCTGACTATCAGATCACTTCAGGAGGACCCGCATGGGTGTCAAACCGGATTCGTGGATACGGAAGATGGCTGTAGAACACAAGATGATTGAGCCTTTTGTCGACCACCAGGTAAGGCACGACGTCATCTCCTATGGTCTTTCTTCCTATGGCTACGACATCCGGGTCACCGACGAGTTCAAGATCTTCACTAACGTGTATTCTGCCATCGTCGATCCGAAACATTTCAACCCAGATTCCTTTGTCGACTACAAAGGCAGCAATTGCGTCATTCCCCCTAACTCCTTTGTACTGGCCCGCACCGTCGAATACTTTCGCATCCCGCGTAACGTCATGACCATTTGTCTGGGCAAGTCCACCTATGCCCGCTGTGGTCTGATCGTCAACGTCACCCCATTTGAGCCAGAATGGGAAGGCTATGTCACGCTCGAGATCTCGAATACGACACCACTGCCTGCCCGCATCTACGCCAACGAGGGTATCGCCCAGGTAGTCTTCCTCGAAGGCGATGACGTATGCGAAGTCTCTTACGCCGACCGCAAAGGTAAGTACCAGAGCCAGAAGGACATCGTGCTCCCACGTATCTGACATGGTCCAACCATATCCCTACCTGACTCCGCTGCCGGACCCGCTGCAACTTATTGCCGAAACCCTGCAAGTGGAGCTACGTGGGCTTTTCCACGTCAACAGCGTGCGCATCCGCGGCTATCGCGGCGATAGCGAGGGAGAAATTACCTTTACCGGTCTCTATCCCCACGAGAGCGACGGGCCCTACGAAGAGATCCGCCGGCGCTTCCAGACACTTGGCTACACCCCCGTTCTGCGTCGCGAAAAGGATCACGATGAACTATTGGCATACAAGGGCGTGGCAAGCCGGGGAAAGACCGGCAATCCGCTGATCAACGTCCTTCTCTTGCTGGCAACAATTCTTACCACGCTTGCCGCCGGTGCAGCGCTTGCCGGGGATAACGGGCTCTTCAGCGCCTTGCTTCAAGGCCAGACACGGCGAGCGCTCGCCGCGGCCACAGCCGGCGCTCCGTTTGCCATCACCCTGCTAGGCATCCTGGGCGTGCATGAACTGGGCCACTATGTGGCGGCGCGGCTGCATGGTGTAGCCGCCACGCTGCCCTACTTCATCCCCATGCCTATAGGCGGGTTGGGTACCCTTGGCGCGTTTATCTCGGTGCGCTCACCGATGAAAAGCCGCACCGTTTTGTTCGACATCGGCCTGGCGGGTCCCATTGCCGGATTCCTCGTCGCCCTTCCTCTACTGATTGTGGGCCTCCTCCTTTCAGAACCGGCGCCCTTCTACGCTCGCGGCCTGACGCTGCGCGGTCTTGGCTCGTCGGTGCTCGTCGACTTTATTCTAAGCCGCGCCATAGCTCTGCCGAGTGGGCAAACGCTGCTCCTGCATCCCATATTCTTCGCAGCCTGGTTCGGCGTTCTGATTACCGGCATCAATCTCTTGCCTATCGGGCAGCTGGACGGCGGGCATGTAGCCTACGGGCTGCTTGGGCGCCGGGCACACTACCTGGCTCGCGGCACGTTATTGCTGCTGTTCATAGCCGGAATGGTACTCTCGCCCAGCTGGCTGCTGTGGGCAGTCTTCGTGCTCTTTGGAGGGCTGCATCACCCACCCCCTCTGAACGACATCACCGGCGTCGACCGCCCACGGCAAATCGCCGGCGTTCTGACCGCCGTGCTATTCTTCCTTATCATCACGCCGGAGCCGTTTGGATAAAATAGCTAAAAGCTGACAGCCTCCTAACTGGTATTTTTTACCCTAAAACGATATAATCTCACCATCTCCTCGGGCGCTTAGCTCAGTTGGTTAGAGCGCTTCGTTTACACCGAAGAGGTCGGGGGTTCGAGTCCCTCAGCGCCCATCCTCGTTTCTTGATCTCGCCCCGGAGTCTGTTATAATCCTTGCACGACGTTTTGTGATAAAAAGCACACACAACTGGGTAATGCTGTGGCCGCTCTCTATTTGGGACATATGTCCCAACCCATGCCACAGGCGGGCACGGTCCGAGACCGGCCCGAGCGTCTAAAGTTCGAACCTCGTTCTGCTTTCGACGTCAAATTTAGGAGTAGAAGTTATGGCAGAAGCAGCAGTCAGCAGCAATGGGGGCATGACGCGCCGCGAGTTTCTGTACTACATCTGGGGCGCGTCCATGGCTCTATTCACTGCCGAGATGACGGGCCTGATCTTATGGTTTGCCATTCCTCGCTTCCGCGAAGGCGAGTTTGGCGGCACCTTCACCATCCCTGGCGATACGCTGCCCAGCAAGAATGCCGAACCGGTCGATTTCCCCGAGGGCCGTTTTTGGTTGGTTAATCTAGACACGACAATTGACGAGGGGACTGAGCGCATGTACCAGGCTGGCGACGAAGAGGAGCCCATCGTCGGAGCCGCCGCTATTTATAAGGTCTGCACGCACCTCGGGTGCATTTACGATTGGAATGTTGCCAATCAGCGATTCGAGTGTCCCTGTCACGGCTCCAAGTACCGTCTCGACGGCCGGCGCGTCGAGTCTCCCGCGCCCCGATCTTTAGACCGTTTCCAATTGGCAGCGCTTAGCGCAGATAACGAAGTGCTGGCTGTCTCTGAGCCGGATCCAAACGGCACCTACGCCGCGCTGCCGCTACCAGAAGGCACCGCGGCAATCCAGGTCGATACGGGTGCGCGATTGGAAGGCCCCAGCTTGACGCTCATTTGTGATCTTCGAAATAACTGCCCTTAAGGCAAGCAACTGCGCTTGAGGCAAGCGAGGATTAATCATGGCTACCTTTTTTGATCAAGTTAGTGAGATGGGCCTGAAGCAGGCAACCATCGCCAAAGTAGACGAATCAGTCGAACGCCTGACGGCGGGCATGAATCTCAACGATATTCGCGCCGCACTGCGCGGCGATGAGCCGCGCCGCCCCAATCCTCGCCTCCGCCCGCACGCCGATGGCTTTTGGCTGCACATCCGCCCCAGTTTTTATCACACAGAAGTGACACAAATCTATCCCTCATTCAGGCTGGGCTGGCTGTCCACATTTATGTTTGTGTGGGAAACGGTTACAGGCATCTTCCTGATGATCTTCTACACACCATCGCCTGAGGTTGCTTACCAGGATATCTGGAATATTTTGGGCAACGTGCCTCTGGGGCAGTTGATGCGCAACCTGCACCGCTTTGGCGCGGAAGTGATGGTGGTTGTCGTCGCCCTACACATGTTAAGGACGTTCATCACCGGCAGCTATAAACATCCCCGCCAGTTCACCTGGTTTACGGGCATGATCCTGCTGGTTCTCACGTTGGTGCTCAGCTTTAGCGGTTACCTGTTGCCCTGGGACCAGCTTGCTTATTGGGCGGTAACCGTGGCGGTCAGCGCCGCCGAGGCGATGCCTGGGCCGGAAGTGCTTGGTACTAACGTGAACCTCCTCTTGCGTGGCGCCCCAACCATCGGGGCGGGTGGTTTACTGCGTTTCTACCTGCTCCATGTGCTCGCGCTGCCTCTCCTACTGGCCATTTTCTTCTTCGTTCACTACTACAAGGTAGTCATTCACGGGCATTCTCTGCCCCCCGGCCGCGAAGCCATCGGCGAGGATTCCGGCAAGCGCGTGCCGCGCGACGAACGAACCTACTTCATCCCTGACATCCTGACCAGTGAACTGATGTGGACGGCGTTGGCGACGCTTTTCCTAATCGCGGGCTCTATCTGGTTCTATAATGCGCCGCTGGAACGACAGGCCAATCCCCTTGTCACCCCGCTACACGTGGTGGCGCCCTGGTATCTCGCCTGGTCACAGGGCTGGCTAAAGCTTGCCGATAAGGTATTCATCGCCTTCGTCTTTATCCCCGGTCTGGCGACGGCCTTTTTCGTCATGCCTTATCTTGAAGTCGGCAAGAGCCGACGCTACGCCTCCCGGCGTGTAGGCATCACCGTTTCCATGCTCTTTATTGCTTTCATGTGGATGTCTAACTGGATGGGCTCGCCTGAATATCGCGTGCAAAGTTCGCCGGACCAGGAGGTAAGCCAGGAGCTCATGCCCCAGGAAGGTCATAGCGCCTTGAAGGAAGTACCCTACGAGGCCCTGGAACCGGGCGTATACAGGCCGGGCGACGTGGTGCCCGAGAATCCGCACCTCACGGCCGCGCTGGCGGAGTTCGAACATGCCATGATGCAGCGAAGCTGCACGCTGCCCGGCACAGATGCACCGTGGCCCGAATGTCGCGTTGAGGAGACGCCGACAGGTGTGCGCTACGGCAACAATTTCACCGACGACGCCATGCCCAATCCTGACGCCTGGCTGACTATCGACAATAAACAGCACAATATGCGCCAGCTGATCTTGACCTTTGAAGTCCTCGATCCCGATAATCCCGACAGGCTGCTCTACGACTACTCGCTCACAGGCTATCGCCACGAGCTCTCGAATTACGAGGAACAATAGTTATGCAAGTCAAGATTATCATCGGGACAATCGCCTTCATGCTAACGATGATCGTCATCGGCTTCATATCGCTGCTTGAACCGGCGCGCATGGAAGCTTTTACTGAAGCGTATACGGGCCGGTCTATCGAGAATGGCGCAGAGCTCTTCGCCAACAACTGCGCGACTTGCCACGGGATTGAAGGCCGCGCGGAAGAGTGTTTTGACCCCTCGTCCGGCGAACCTACCGGCTGCATCGGACTCCCACTGAATAACGCGCAACTGGTCTGCGGCACGCGTTCGGCGCGCATGGAACAGTTGGAATGGGCGGGCACCAAACAGGACTTCATCCAGAGTACCATCGCATCAGGCCGCGTCGGCACCGCCATGCCCACCTGGGGCGAAGAGTTCGGCGGACCGCTCCAGCCAAACCAGGTGCTGGACCTGACTCTCTTCGTGCTGAACTGGGAAAGTGAAGAGCTTTGCGCGGAACCAACGCCCGAGCCGGTGGGGTGGCCGGCCACCGTGGCCGAGCTGCCTGAGGGCAACCCCGACAATGGCCAGGATCACTATGCTGTGACTTTTGGCTGCCAGGGCTGCCATGGTCAGGTAGTCGAGGAAGGAAGCAACACTATTGGACCCTGGCTCGGCAACATTGCCGAGGAAGGCGCCGAGCGTGTTGAAGGGTACACCGCAGCCGACTATGTATACGAGTCGATCTTGAACCCCAACGCCCACATCGCCCCCGACTGCCCCAACGGGCCATGCACCGAGCCCAGCGCCATGCCCGGCAACTTTGCTCAGCAAATGACGTTGCAAGATATGGCCGACGTCATCGCGTACCTGCTCGGTACCAACGAATTCGAAAGCAGCGCGGAGATTCAGTTGCCGGAATAGTGGTTCTAGTAGGCATTATTGCACCCACCGGAGCGCTAAAGCGCTTACGACAAACGCCAGCCACCCACTTAGCAGAGCACAATGGAAGGAACAGAAAAGCTCCAAAAAGACCTCGCCGCTCTCGAAGCCATGGCGGCCGAAATGGACGAATACCTGAAAAATGACGTCCTATTCTGGCCCATGGCGCGGCGCGATATGCCCCGATTGACGCTCGGCGGTTATCTGATGCGCCAGCACCGCTTATTGGGGTTGCGCGATCTCTTGTCTATGCAAGAGCAGGATAGGCTGCACAAAGCCATCAACACCTATCACAAAGCGTTGGAAGAAAAAGTGGTGCGCTTTGAAAAGAGGGCGCATGAGGAGTTGGAAGCGCGCTTACGCCAATGGGAGACTTACCTCGGCGAAGCAAAACAGGGAACCGGCGTCGCCTATTACGAATCGGCGGTCGAGCCTAGAGCCATGATCGAAGCCCTGTTGGCGCAGCTGCGCGTACAACCATACCGGTTGCAGGAGGCGCTGCCGCAAAAACTGGCACTACTGGACCGTGGGCTGCGCAAGATATGGGACCCGGGCGACTTTGTCTGGCCCCAGGAATGGAAAGAAGCCTACCCTAAGGAGAAGTATTGGTGGCTTTATGGGCATCCGCGGAAGGGGTAGGGACTCGAGTTTTTAATCTGGGTTAATTCTGAAAATCTGCGTTCCATTTAGCAGACGGGGAGCGTCACCCGGCTGGTAGTCGCGATCGCGCCAGCGGGTGAAACGAATGAGAAAACGGGCCAGGAGCCAGCCCAGGCGTACTAACCAGGGATAATTCAGCAGGTAGGCCTTGCGCGCTACACGCGTGCGCATTTTCAAGTGGCGGAAGAGGCGGTGCTGCAACAGTCGCCGCCCGTATGTGGAGAAGCTGAAGTCCTCCCGTTCGAAGGCGTCGGCGATTGCTTCGGCGGCCACCTCACCATAGCCCAGGGCAAAAGAAATTCCCTCGCCAAAAAGTGGATCGGCTCCCGCCGCATCGCCTACCAGCAACACACGTGGTACGGCAAAACGCCCTCGTGGATCAAACCAGCGGATGGGATGGCCCTTCAGTTTGTAATCTTTCAGACGCCGCTGCCGCTCCGCCATAGAGCTATCCAACACGTCGACAAGACTGGCCTTCTCACGTTCAGGCCGGGCACGACTGTCAAAAACGCCACGGTTCATGAACGGCTTGCCCTCTACGTAGCTGGGAAAGTCCCAATAATAGCCCTGCAAATCCTGCTTCATGGGCGTAAAGTCGAACACGGCGATGCCGTTTTTGAATTCGACCTGGCGCTGGCTATCTTCCGGGGTCAGCACTTCCAGCAGCCGCGCCACGCGCGAGTCGTCGTCCCACTTCAGGCGGCTGCGCACGAAGCTGCGCGAGCCGTCGGCGCCAACCACGATCCGAGCGTGAAAAACGCTTCGCTCGGTGATCACTGCCACATATTCGTCGCCGACCTCGATCTCCTTCACAGCTTCATTCTGGCGCACGCGAATGCCCCGCTCTTCGCCCACCCGCACCAGCCAGTGATCGAACTCATCGCGCCGTGTGATACGAAAGGCCGGGTTACCTAAAATGGAATAACTTTTATCCTCATAGACCAGCTTAACTTCACGCACCGTGAAATGTTGCGGCTCAAAACGCAGGCCCAGGTGCGCCAGAACGTCGGTACCCAGGTGAGTGACGCCCCCGCCACAGAGCTTCTCTCGCGGGTGCACGGCCTTGTCGACGACTACGATGCGCTCGGCCCATGACGGGTCGGCCTGTACCAGGTGCAACGCCGTAGAAATGCCCGACGGACCGGAACCTACGATCAGGACGTCAACCTGTTCTACTTCCACTATCGTTTCAACCTTGTAGCCGCGGTATCTTACCACGTCATTAAGAGCGCGAGTGGGACATATGTCCCAAAAGGAAATCGCGCTACCGGTGTATCACCGGAAACCATGCCGCTTCGTCCATAAGAAGCGCCTGCGCCGTGTTAATGTCGCCATCACCAACGTGTTCCGCCTCGACGTTACCGGCAGTATCCAGCGCCTGGCTGCGGAACCAATACGTTGTCCCAACCTGCGGAGGCATAAAAGTGGCCATTGTCGCCGATGTATTGGTGAGCCAGTCCACCCACGTTGCGCTGCCCTCGGCGCGATAGTCAACATTGTAGCCAACCACGCCGGAATTTGCATCCTCGCCCCGCCACAACGGCATCAGACGACCGTCGGGGAAGCGTAGCACGGCAAAGGCTGATGACGTTGGTGGCAGCGTATCAACCCCAAAACTGGTATATGGCGAATGAACTGTCTGCCCGTCCGAGGTGGTCAGAACCACGCGCCAGTACACAAGATCCTGATCGTCCGCAAAGGTGTGTGTGTAGCTGCGAACGTTCGGACCGAGCAGGTCGTTCAAGAACGGATTGTTAAAAAATGGACCTTCAGATAATTGCAGCCGCTGCTCGGTAACGGGAGCGCCGTTAGAGACCGTCCATTCGAACTCTACCGTGCGCGATTGTGCCCAGCTATCGGCTGAAGGCTCGAGATTGATCGCGCCCGGCGCCAGATAGCGCAGACGTACCGCATCAAACCATACACCCCAATCGTTATCAGTGCTTGTCAGGTTGGTCAGCTTGATGCTGGTGTTTGTTCCGTTAAACCAATAGCTGCCAATGGGCACCCAATGGCCCAGGTGCGCTTCCTGGTTGACGACCACCGTGCTGGCGCCATTTACATCGGTCACGGTGTACACGGCCCCATTCGTATCGGGCTCTCCGGTACGGCAATATGGCGCGTAGACGGATAATTCATACTCGCCGGGCACATCGACCTGCGGTTTCCAGGTCGCTGAATTATGGCTTACATCGGGATCGTCGGGGTCAGTTGTTGACCACGCGTAATAAGCATGCGAATCAATGCCACAGGCGCTCGGCCCGTCGAGCCACGTCGCGCTGTTGCGGCTGAAGTTACTATCGGGATTCAACTCGTCAAAATAAAGATGCGGCGGCGTGAAGTCAATGCGCTCGGCAATCATCTCGCGCAGCGTGGGCAATAGCGCGTGAGCTTTATCGCCCGGACATTGCGTCGTGCCGTAAACGTCGCGGTGGCCCATCAGCTTGGGCAGTCCCCAGTCGACGAACGGCAGCGAGCCGCTGTCATAAATATCGATGCCCTTTTGATCCGCTTTCCAGGCGAACAGGTCGGCGGCGGCATTCATCATGACATCGGGTGGGGTCACGCTTACGAAGTTGCCGATGAGAGAAGCCGCCATACTCCCACTGTTGGCGCCCGCGGCGTGCGTACCCACCACGTCGTCGCCGCCCAGGTGTCCCTCAAAAATGACGCCGTTGACGTCGATGAGGTAGTTGTAGCCAATATCGCCCCAGCCCCGAGTGAATGTATGGTACTGCCAGATGGCACGGACGGTGGCGGCGCTGTCGCCTGTACTGCTGGTTACCGTGTGATGCAAGATAAGATGTGACACCGGATGGTAATCCAGGCCGTCCGTATACTCACACGCGGGATCGAAGCACCAGCCATCGTTTGGAATATCGGGGTCACCGCGCGGAATGACCGCCGGCTTCGGAAAAGTGCCTTCTTCCTGCTCGGGAGCCGGCAGCGCCTGCACCTGCGCGATCAGCTCCTCCGTGGTGGGACCGGCTGTGGAATCAATGAAGTCGATTCGCAGCGCCTCCAGGCGCGGACCTGTTCCGCCCGGCAGCCGCATAAGAAACACGCGAAATTGCACGTTGCGATGCGTCATGTCCTCTGCGGGCACGACGAGCATGTCACCCGTAACCATCGTATCGCCCGGCAGCATGTTGTCGTGGCTGGCGTGTATGGGGATCCACTCGCTCCACTCGTCGCCCTTCGCCGTGCGAAACTCGAATTC
>JAICPS010000631.1 GCA_025929715.1 Anaerolineae bacterium
ACCGCAGAGGAGTGGCGTACCGAGACCGCGCAACCGCACAGCGTTTCAATGGCGTTTCGCGGATGGAGATCAGACAAACGGAAGAGCCTTCCCGCAGCCGCACAACGGTGGATCCATCCAATCTATCCCGCGACCGCTCGATCATCTATAGCAATCGTCCGACGAGCCGAAGTCAGACCCTGGAGCGCCGGAATCCGGCGGGTACCGTCAGACGTGATGACATGCCGCAGCACCGGCGCAGCTATACCCCTCAAGAAACGCGGGGAATGCGAAGTCGGGACAGCTCTCGAAGTCGGGATATGACCCGAAGCCGCAGAAGTTATACCCCAAGTACAGAGCGGGGCAGCCGGACACGCTCGTACAGCTCTCCGAGCCGAACTCGTTCTTCCATCATGGGCGGAGGCAGTCGAAGCAGGTCTCATAGCGCCGCGCGCGGCAGCATACGGCAACGATGACGATCACCTAAACTAAACAGCAGTAACGTGACGCCCTGGTTGTATACTGCGGATGTATCACATCTTCGCCAAGACGTTTCACAAACCAGGAGGATGAGTATCCGGCTTTCCGCATGCCCCAAATCAATTTGAGGAATTTTTGCGTTAAGCGACCTGCCTGGTAGAATGTTCTCCTCATCAGAGGAGATTGCGATGATCGATCGGCCCCCATATGAAAGCCAAGTCTTGGATCACTTAGGTCTGGTCGCCGGCATGTTCGACGAACTCGGCATTGGCGACATCCTGGATCAGGCTACCCACCAAGATCCTCAAACCCGAGACCTGACGGTGGGAGAAGCCGTCAAAGCCATGGTCCTCAACGGTCTGGGCTTTGTCAATCAAGCTCTCTATTTGGTCCCTATGTTCTTCCAAAATAAACCTACCTACCGACTCATTTCGCCTCGCGTGGCCCCCGAGCAGCTCAACGATGATGCCCTCGGTCGCACCCTCGATACGCTGTACGCCTATGGCGTCACCGACCTCTACAGCCTAATCGCAGCGGGCGCGGCCAACCGTCTCGGACTGACGCCCACCTATGGCCATCTCGACACGACGAGCTTTCATGTCGATGGGCACTACAACTGTGATGCGCTGCCTCCCGAGGGCGTCGTGCGTCTCACCCAGGGCTACAGCCGCGACCACCGCCCCGATCTCAATCAAGTGATGTTGGAACTCATCGTGGAGCATCAGGCCGGGATTCCCCTGTTGATGAAGCCCCTCAGTGGCAACAGCAGTGATAGCCAAGCGTTTGGCCAGATCATCCGGGATCACATTGCCCAGCTGCACAGCACCTATGGCTCGACCTATGTGGTGACCGATAGTGCGCTCTATAGTGAGGCCAATCTCGCCCTGCTCAAAGACCTCCCCACCAAATGGATTACGCGCGTGCCAGGCACCTTGAACGAGGTGAAAGTCGCCTTGGCTCAGGCCGACCCTGAGCAGATGGTCCCGTTGAAAGCGGGCTATCGGGGGCAAACTTTGACGTCCACTTATGGCGGGGTGGCTCAGCGCTGGCTCCTGGTTGAGTCACAACCCCGCCGGCCCCAGGCCCAACGCACCGTCAACAAGCGCTGGCTCAAGCACAGCGAGAAGGAAGTCAAAGCCTTTCAGAAACTGGGTCGCCGCGAGTTTGCTTGTGAGGCCGACGCCCGCCACGCCCTGGAGACGTTTGAGCAGCGCCTGACCTACACCCAGGTGCAAACGGCGACGATTGTGGCCACCTCCCATTATGACCAGCCCGGGCGGCCAAAGAGCGGTGAGGTGCCCCACGAGATGCGCTACACCATCGACGGAGCGCTGAGATCGCCGGTAGCCGCCCACGAGCAACGGGTCAGCCAAGCGAGTTGTTTCGTCTTAGCCACCAATGAACTCGAGGCCTCTTGCTTACCCCCCGTGGAGCTGCTTGACGCCTATCAAGGCCAACAGCATGTCGAACGGGGCTTTCGGTTCCTGAAGAGTCCCGAGTTTCTGGCCTCCTCGCTCTATCTCAAAAAGCCCGAGCGGATCATGGCCTTGTTGATGGTCATGACCGTATGCTTACTGGTCTACGCCGCTTTGGAGTATCGCATCCGCCGCACCCTGAGCGAGCATGGCGCCACGTTTCCCAACCAGAAGGGCAAACGGATTCACAATCCCACGGCGCGCTGGGTGTTTCATTATTTCGTGGGTATTCACTTGTTGGGCCAGGTGGGACAATGACCCCAGGTATTAAATCTGACCGAGGAGCATAGCAATCTCCTGAAATTACTAGGTCAACCCTATATGCAATTTTATGACGTCAAATATTCATAAAAGTTAACGGGGCCATGCGGAATGTCGGTTATATACCCGCCATGCGTCAGAGCCGCTCGTAGCAGGGCTTGCATCAGCTCTTGCGCCGAGCCCGCTTTGCCTTGGTGCTGCGCAATGCGGCGATTGATCACGGTTTGCTGGAGTAGAAGATGGACGCAACAGATTGCCCAGCTCAGCAGGAGCGCCCGGATCGACAGGGGCCGGTTCAGCAAGAAGAGGAGAATAGGCAGGGCGTAAATAAGGCTAAATACATAATACAGCGGCTCGCGAGTCAGGCGGCCTGCGTGCAGCCAGGCGAGCCAATGTAGGCCGGGGATCCAACTCCACATGAGCCAGTGCACGGATTCACT
>JAICPS010000398.1 GCA_025929715.1 Anaerolineae bacterium
CAGGAGAGCCGAGAAGCGCCTATCTCTACGCGCGAACAGGTCGAAAGCAGCCGATCATAGACTATGTCGCGGCTCGCCTGAACCACGCGGCGGTGGCGCTGGACGCTCAGGAGGCGCTGCAATCAGGACTATTCGGTCCGCCGCCGCACGCCGACGAAACGGCGTTGCGGATTGGCGACGTGGTCGTCACAATGAGAGAGGGCTATTCGCTCCTGTCCAGGAAAGGCGACGGTTACATTGCGAAGATGGTAGGCCGCCACGGGGGATTAACGGCTGCCGAGATGGAGGTGCCCTGGTACGCATTTCGGTTACAATAAAGAAGTGGAGACATTATGAACACGCCAACACCGCATTCGCCGGACACAACTCAAGAAAAGAAGACGGTTACCGACGTCTTGCGGGCACGCACATTCTTTATTGTCGATCCGATTGTCACATTCCTGGCGCAACATGGTGTTTCGCCGAACTTTCTGACGATCGCCGGCATGTTGGCCCACTTCCTCATTGCATGGCTGATCGCTCACGGCTATATGCAGCTTGCCGGTGTCGCAATCATCGTGGTGGCGCCCTTTGACGCGCTGGATGGCTCGCTGGCTCGGAAAATCGGTGGACAGGCCAAAAACTTTGGCGCCTTCCTCGATTCCACGCTAGATAGACTCGCCGAAATCGTCTTGTTCGGGGGCTTCCTGTTTTACTATGGTCGGGGCGGTGGAGACCAGCTCTTGATGGTCACAGCTTACATCGCTATCAGCGGGTCGCTAATGGTTAGCTATGCGCGTGCCCGCGCCGAATCGCTGGGCCTTTCATGCAAAATCGGGATATTGAGCCGTGTGGAGCGTTACATCGTCCTCACAGTGTCATTGCTTGTGGGCCGGCCAGAAATCGGTCTGATTGCTGTCGCTATCTTCGCCTATATCACGGTAGCGCAACGGATATTCCATGTCTGGCAGCAAACTGTGAAAGAATGATGGTTCAGAAAGTGCTTGAGCGGCGCGACTGGCGCCAAATCGAACCCTACTGGTATGTCATCGCCGTATTCCTGGTAGCCATGCTGGCACTATACGCCTATCATGCAGTGACCGGATTTGTGCCCGATCGCGTTGCTATCTCAGTTCTCGATTTCGAAGTCTACTGGTACGGCATCATCATTACATTTGGGATTGGACTCGGAGCTTTTGTCGTGTCGGATTTGGCTCGAAAGCGGGCCATAGAGATTTTTCAACAGACGGTACCTGCTCCCATACGGCGGCGTAACGTGCGAGAGCTTGACCTCCCGGAGGAACTCGTCGCCGCACTCGAAGACAACGGTTTGAACGACGTCGGCGCGGTACTGTTTCGCTGGACGTTCGGACCGGGCAGCCTCGGTGTGAATGAAGAGGGCTACGGCCTGCTTAGAAAGAAGTTGCTGGCGCAATCGGGCGTAAGAAAATCGTGGCTCGACGATGCCCCGTGGCGACAGTGGAACCCGGATCACGTGTGGAACGGTCTGATCTGGTGTCTGATCCTCGCCGTCATTGGCGCTCGTCTATATCACGTCTTCACCCCGTCCCCCAGCATGGCCGAGGTCGGAATTGACTCCCCGGCCGATTACTTTCGAAATCCGATGCAGCTCATCAATTTGCGCCGGGGTGGCCTCGGAATTTATGGCGGTATTGCGGGGGGCGCTCTGGGGCTGCTCCTGTTTAGCACTCGCCAGCGTATTTCAGCGCTAAAGTGGGCCGACCTTGGCGCTGTGGGGGTGGCTCTAGGCCAATTCATAGGTCGCTGGGGCAACTTCTTTAACCAGGAGCTGTACGGGAGTCCGACTTCCGTGCCCTGGGCAGTGTGGATCGAACCGGATTACCGGCTCGCCGGCTTCACGGAGTTCACGCGCTTCCATCCCGCATTCCTCTATGAATCCCTGTGGAACCTGTTTGCGTTTTTCGTGCTACTGACTTTGTGGCGGCGCTCCCGGCGGCGGCTTTTCCCGGGCGACATCATGGCGACCTACCTCATACTCTATGGAATCGGCCGCATCCTTATGGAAACCGTGCGACTGGACAGCCGCCCGTTCAAACTTGGCGGACTGGAAGTGGGCCTGCCCATTGCCAGCGTCGTGTCTGTTCTGGTGGCCATCGCCATGATTGGGTGGGTTGCTTACCGTCACCGGCGGAATAACGCTTAAAGCAGTCAATGATCGAAGCTTCGGGACTAACCAAGCGCTTTGACGAATTCCTCGCGGTCGGCGAACTGGATCTGCACGTAGAACCAGGCGAGCTGCTTGCGCTGTTGGGTCCGAACGGCGCGGGAAAGACCACAACCGTGCGCATGTTGGGAGCTATTCTGAAACCTAGCGCAGGAACCGCGAAAGTGAACGGATTCGACGTCGTGCGTCAGGCAGACATGGTGCGGCGCTCCATCGGCATGCTGACCGAACAACCAGGACTTTACCTGCGCATGAATGGGCTTGAGTACCTGACATTTTACGGCCGCTTATACGGTCTGTCCGATGGTGAGATCCGGAGGCGAACGCTTACGTTGTTTGAGCGTTTTGCCATGCCTGGAATGGTCGAACGGCGATTGGGGACTTATTCAAAAGGAATGCGGCAGAAAGTCGGATTGATACGCTCCATGCTGCACGATCCTGCCGTCCTCTTGCTCGACGAACCAACCTCCGCAATGGATCCTCACAGCGCCAGGCTGGTCCGGGACGCGATACGTACGCTGCGTCAGGATCGACGCAGTATCATCCTTTGTACACATAACCTTGCCGAAGCCGAGGATCTTGCTGACCGTATCGCCATTATCCGCCAGGGAAAAATAATCTGTGTTGACCCCGCGTCTGATTTGAAGAGAAGTACGTTGGGTCTCCCGCTCCATGAGTTACACCTGGACCGGCCGCTAGACGGCGAGGTAGAAACTCTGCGCCTGTTGGTTGACGTAGACAGCGTGCAGGGGAACGTGATCCGCTATCGCACCGATCGGCCGCGAGAAATTAATCCGCTGCTGGTGCAGAAAGCCTCGGAGCTGGGAGCTGGTGTGGTCGCACTGCAAGAGCTGCCCCAGAGTTTGGAAGAGGTCTATCTACGCCTGTTGCATGAGCACACAGACGTCACGATGAGTGAGGTAAAGGTATGAGCGCCGTCGGACAACTGCAGGCCGGTCTTAGTCAAAGAGTCGGTCAGATGATGCCACGGCGCGGCGACGTGCACATGGCGCTAATTGTTACCAGGCGCGAAGTACGCGATTCATTTCGAGACTGGCGCATCATCATTCCTATTTTACTGCTTACCCTCTTTTTTCCCCTACTCATGAACTTCACCGCCGGACGTATCCTGAGCTTTGTGACGAACTATGGGGCCGAAATTATCGGTACGAGGCTGATTCCATTCTTGTTGCTGGTCGTCGGCTTCTTCCCAACCTCGTTTTCCCTGGTGATTGCGCTTGAAACGTTTGTGGGTGAAAAGGAGCGCATGAGCCTGGAACCACTGTTAGCCTCGCCTCTGACTAACGCACAAATATATCTGGGAAAGATGCTGGCATCGGTGATACCGCCTTTGGGCGCCAGCTACCTCGGAATTTGCGTGTACCTGGTCGGCCTCCGGTACAGTCTAGACTGGCAGCCCACCTTCCAGCTACTCATTCAGACAATTGTGCTGACCACGGTTCAGGGCCTGGTGATGGTTGCCGGCGCTGTGATTATTTCCAGCCAGACGACCAGCACTCGCGCCGCGAATCTACTCGCAAGCTTCATCATCGTGCCGATGGCGCTGCTGGTGCAATTCGAGGCAGTCGTCATGTTCTGGGGTAATCATGATGGCCTCTGGTGGCTCATACTGGGACTCGTCGTTATCGCAGCCATTCTCATGCGGACGGGAATACAGGTCTTTAATCGCGAGGAGCTCCTGGGCCGCGACATTGATCAGATCCGCCTGGGCTGGATGTTCCGCACATTCTGGCAGCAGTTCAGTGGGCGTCAGACGAACGGCGCCTATCCCGGACCCGTATTATGGTATCGTCAAACCCTGACGCTCATTGCAGGGTTGCGGCGCCCGCTGTCGGCGACCTTAATCGGTCTTCTGGGCGCCGTGATTCTCGGCCTGATTTTGGCAAATCAATATACTTTTCCGCCTGCAGTCCAGAAATTTTTGCGAGAGACAGATCACGTCGCGAACCTTGCCCAGTTGGAGGGCCTTTTAAGAGGGCTTCCTTTACTGATCTTCGCGCACAATATGCGCGTCGTGCTACTGGCGACCATCCTCGGCGTATTTACATTCGGAGCATTAGGATTCATTGTCTATATGCTGCCATGGGCACTGATTGCCTATGTCGGCGCACAGCTAGTGATGGCTGGCGAAAGCGTCGCTTCGTTTCTGCTGGCGACCATTGCGCCTCACGGCATCATCGAATTGCCCGCCCTCCTGATCTTAGCCGCTGCTGCTCTCCGCTGGCAGACGGCCGTCATTGCCCCGAAGGGAGCTACATCACTGAGCGAAACGTGGATTAAAGGATGCGCCGAATTTGCGCGAATTTACATGGGAATAGGCGCGCCTCTGTTACTGCTAGCTGCTTTTTTGGAAGCGTACCTCACCCCCCTCGTCGTGCGCCTGGTATATGGCTGAGTAGCCGCGGTTTCCATACCGACCTAACGCGATCGCTCATAATAGTTAGCCCCAG
>JAICPS010000152.1 GCA_025929715.1 Anaerolineae bacterium
ACGTAGTACAGATCCGTGAGCCGCTCCATCAACGGGCGAAAAGGCACGCTTGCCGAGAGCGGGTCCATCTGCAACAGCGCCGCCAACTGCTCCTGCATCGTCTCCAGTTGCTGCAAACCTTCGCGCTGTAGCCGTTTGAAGGGTAGCGGCTCCAGCAGCTGCCGTACGAGGGCGAAAAAGGGCTCGTGCACGCCATATCGTTGCATGTCGCGCTGGACCTGCGCTAATAGCACGTTGTGCGTGCCTTCCCAGTTTTCATAGACGACGTTATCGCGCAACAGGCGCGGCATGATCGAAAAAGACTCGATGGTCCCATTCCCGCCCAGAACCTCAATGCCGCCCTGAATCACCTCGTGCGCCAGCACAGCGCTGCGAAACTTGTTCAGGTTGAGCGCCATGCGCAGGAATCCGCCGGTTTCCGCATCCGATTTGCGCCCCGTTTCCACCTCGTCCAGTGTGCGCACAATACGCATGGCGCCCGACAGCATGGCTGTTGCGTCGGCCCGCATGCGCGCCAGCGTATCCTGAACAAGCGGAAAATGGATGATGGCCTGACCAAAAGCTCGCCGGTTCCGGGCATAGGCCCAGGCCGTTTGATAGGCGCGGCGCGCGTTGGCGCTGCAGCCAACGGCGTTAAAAATGCGCGACGTGTTGATCACGTAGATCATGGCATTGCGAAAACCCAGCTCTGTCGGACCCACCTGATATGCAAGCGCATCGCGAAACGTAACCTCCGCCGTCGCCATCGAGCGGGTGCCCAGCTTATCTTTCAGACGCTGTATGAAGAGCCCGTTCGTTGCGCCGTCCTCGAGGCGGCGCGGGACGAGAAAGAGGCCGAGACCCTCGGTGCCCTCTCCCTGGCCGGGCACGCGCGCCGTCACCAGCGCTAGATCGGCCGTCACATTCGAGCAAAACCACTTTTCGCCGTCGAGCAGCCACGTGCCTTCCGTCTCTAGGTCGAGCGGCGTCGCTCGCGTCCCATTTGCGCCGACGTCCGATCCACCCTGCACCTCCGTCAAAAACTGTGCGCCGTGAAACAGCGCTTCGTAATCACTGTCCAGCAAGCGTGGCAGGTATCGCTCCTTCATGGCGTCCGATCCCTGCGCCTGCAACAACTTTATCAGTCCCGCGGTGTAGGCAAGCGGACAATTGTGCCCGGCCTCGCCGTTGAGTGACGAAAGATAAAACAGCGCCAGGCTCAACATGTTGTTGCCGGCTTCTTCAAGAACCGACATCACGCCTGACCCATAGATGGCCCTGCCCGCCACGTGATAGCTGGGATGGAAGGCCACTGCCTCAATACGCCGTCCGATGCGGTCAAACCGTTCCAGGCGCGGAAGGTTTTCCGGCAGATTAGAGACGCGCGCGGCCTCGTCAATCAACGTCGCCGCCTCTCCGCCAAAGTGTAGCAAGCGCGGAAGGTGCTCGCGATACTGCTCCATTCCCCAATGAAACTCCAGCAGCCGCTGCAAATTACGGTCGGCAATAAAGAAGTTGTCGGGGAGAGCGTCCTGCCACTCCTCAAGGCGTCGCCGGCCACTGGCAATGGGGTCTGGTGGAGCGGTGGGTCCGGAGGTCAAATTGGCCATCAATCAAGGGCTCCTTTATACATAGCGTAAGCCTCGGCTTGCGCCAGGCGCACAAACGAGGTGCTTGTGTTACGAATGGGCACACGACCGGCGTTTGCAGGCGTCAGGCGCCGGTCTGGACCCGCGCGTGGCGGGCGAGTAGTTGCAGCAGCGCATCCACTTGCGTTTCGCCTACGGTACGCGGGTCGACGACAAAACGATTGTTCTGAATGCGACCGATCACCGCCGGTTTTTGCCGGCGCAATGTCTCGGCCAGGGCCACAATCTCGGGATGATCGATGGCCAACAGTTTTGTCGGCAGGGTGCTGCCCGGCAGGCTGCCGCCGCCCACGGTGGAGAATCCGTCGACGACGGTTACCAGAATGCCGGCGTCGCGCAGCCGTCGCGCCCACTCCTCCGCCACTTTTTCGAGATCCGCCAACGAGCGCGAGATCATGCGCCAGACTGGGACTTCTTTCTCCGCTTCCTGCACCAGAAAATGATGTAGGGTTGTCGAGAGCGCAGCCAGGCACAACTTATCGGGCCTCACAGCTCGCGTCAGTGGGTGTCGTCGCAGTCGATCGATCAGATCTTTTCGTCCACAAAGTATACCTGCCTGCGGACCGCCAAGCAGTTTATCCCCACTAAAAGAGACCACGTCCACGCCATCCGCCAGCGCCTGCTGCACCGTAGGTTCTTCGTCAAGGCCGTAGCGCGCTGTATTTAGCAGCGCGCCGCTGCCCTGATCATACAGCAAAGGCAGCTCTCGCTCACGAGCGAAGGCTGCTAATTCCGCCAGCGACGGCTCGCTGCTAAAACCGACAATCTTAAAATTGGAGTGATGCGCTACCAGAATTGCCGCAGTCTGCTCGCCGATTGCTGCGGCGTAGTCCCGAAGATAGGTGCGATTGGTCGTGCCAACCTCCACCAACTTCGCGCCAGATTGCGCCATCACGTCTGGCACACGAAAGCCACCGCCGATCTCCACCAGCTGGCTGCGACTGATGACCACCTCTCGTCCCGCGCACAAACCGGCTAGCATCAACAACACAGCAGCAGCGTTGTTGTTGACCACCAGGGCATCATCGGCTCCAGTCAGACGCAGCAGCAGTTCGGCGCTGTGTGCAAAGCGTGATCCGCGACCGCCTTCGTCTACGTCATACTCCAGTGTCGAATAGTCGCCGGCAACTGCTTCAATCGCCGCTTTGGCCGCCTCGCTCAACGGAGCGCGACCAAGATTCGTATGCACGATGACGCCGGTAGCATTAATCACCGGGCGCAGGGTCGGCGCAACCAGCTCTTCCAACCACTCGCGCGCCTCTTGGACGATCGTTGCGTTCATCGGCACGTCGCGATGCCCCACGAAGATCGCCTCACGCAAGGCGTCCAGCCGGGTGCGCAACGCCTCCACAACCAGATCCCGGCTGTAAACGTCTACCAGGTCATACGCCGCCGGCGACAGCATCAGCCGGTCCACGCTAGGCAGTTGTCGCAACAGGCTCTGAAGGCGTTCATTTCCTTCGCCGTTCTCGCTCATGTCCGGATACTTGAAGCTCGCCCGCGAACCTGGAGTAGAATTTCGAACATCGCCAGCACGGCCGCCACCAGCAGGGCGACCGCCACGCCCAAACTACGGTTCATCTGCAACCACACACAAAAAGCCAGCCATAGACCAACCCAAAGCGCCTGGCGCACCACCACAATGGCAGCCGGTCTTTCATCTCCGGGCACGAATCGCACGTTGGCATAGTAGACGAGCGGCATCACCAGGCCGGTGGTAGCAACGATGACGCTAGCCAGAAATGCGAGCACAATCTGGTCATTCGAAGCGTCGAGCATCGCGGAGGGACTGGCCTCGCCCAGCGCCGCCGCACGCACCAGGTCCAGGCGGGCCACGTCGAACGGCCAAAAATTATTGACTATATGGTTTGTCGCCAGAATGCCCAGAACCAGCAACCCGGCTCCCAATAGAACGTACGGAAAGATCCCTAGTCGATCGATTGAATCTCGCATGGATTCATTATAACAGACAGATCATACGCGAGCAGAATATTTGCCGCCGATACACGTAGATTCAAAGATAAAGGCCCGGTGGGCCGGAAAAATCAGCGTCCATCGGCGTATATCTGCGGCAAATAGCCGTGTTCGAGCGAGGTATACTATCGCGTTTGCACCGAATCAGTTCAGATCGGGGTTCGCATCCTGGCGCCAGAGTAGTTGTAGCAGAGCCGATCCATAGGCCTCACAGGCGCCGCCGCCCCCAAAGACGAGCGATTCACCCCGATACGCCAGTGCGCACTCAAACCCCTCCGCCGTCTGTTTCAGCACCAGATCTGACGCGTACCGTTGGATTAACTCTCTTAACTGGGATTCAGACGGAATCCATACCGCTTCCGTCTGCAAAATGAAGTCAAGCGCCCACTCCGCGGTTCCATGAAATGTGACCACTGGCGAGCCGCGGAACATTTCGATATAGGCCATCACTTCGGTCAAAACAAAGCGGCGTTCGTCCAGTTCGCGGTCAGGAACCGCGAACATATCGTGCAGCTGCGGCTGCCACTCAAGGCCGGCCTTCTTCAACTGTTGAGCCAGGCTTAACGAAAGCATCGATCAACACCCCTCTCGACGCGCTTATGCTTTCATCCATTATACGCAGTTTTCACCTGGAGGCTCATTGAACGGTGATTGCTGATCTATCTCGCTCCCACTCTCATTCTCAGCTCCTAATCCCCAATCTCCCGTTCTCCTTCCCTCTGCGCCCTCCGCACCCTCAGTGGTAATTTAACTTCAGTACGCTCCCAACTCGTGAAGCCGCTCATCGCTGATCCCAAAATAGTGGGCAATCTCATGCACGACAGTGTGCCGCACCTGTTCCCTGATCGCCTCGTGATCGCTGCCCGCCACAAGCTCAATCGGACCCTGGAAAAGCGTGATCGTATCGGGCGACACCAGATTGTATGCATGAGTACGTTCAGTCAGCGGGACGCCCGAATACAATCCCAACAACATGTGGCCCCTGGACAGTCCAACACTGCGCAGTTCGTGCGGTGTGGGCCAGGGTTGGACAAGCACCTCTACGTTATCCAGTTTCTCCTGGAAGAAAGGGGGAAGATTGTCGAGCGCCTCGGCGACCAACTGCTCAAACTTGCGCGGCGACAACTTCAGACGGTCTCTCATAGTGTGGGCGGCAGCCGCATTACGTCTACTCCCTCGGCATCTGCATCTTGAAATCACTCCCGCCGCCGGGCGCATCCTCCACCCAGATCTGTCCACCATGCGCCTCAACCGCCAGCCGGCAAAATGCGAGACCTAAACCTGTACCCTTACGAATCGGGCGGCCTGCCAGCTCAGGAACCATGCTGAATTTGCGGAAGATCTGATCCTTAAAATCGTCCGGAACGCCTTCGCCATCGTCGCGCACGCTAAGGCATAAGGTGCCATTCATGCCCTGCGCGGACACAGTAATATGGCCACCCCGCGTCGTATATTTAAAAGCGTTACTCAGCAAATTTTCCAGCACGCGAGCCGTTAGAGCCGGATCGATACAGGCATCCAACTCGGGCGGGCAATCCACGTTCAGATACTTTTCCTCAGCCGCCGCCTGCATAAAATAAGGATCCATCTGCTCTGTTAATAGATGCGACATCGACACCGGCTCCCGCCTGGGTTTCAACTCGCCTGTCTCAATTTTGCTCACCTTCAGAATATCGTCAATCATTTGGTCCAGGCGCTGCGCAGCACGGTTGGTGCGATCGATCACCCGATTTTGGAAGTCTGCCCTGTCGGATTCCGACATCCGTTTAAGCAAGCTGAGGCTGGTCAGTATGGCCGTCAGCGGCGTCCGCAAATCGTGAACGACCATGTGCGTCAGATCGTCGCGCATGGCCTCTGCCAGGCGCAGGTCGCGATAGGCGATTGCCAGCTCGTGCGTGCGCGCGACAATTATACTGTCGGCCCGTCGTACGACCAGCCACAATATCGTAAACAACAGGCCCATGGTAATGGCTGCGATCAACAATCCGGTGTAACGAGCGTCCATGATCGCCTGGGTTAGATTCGGGATCTCGGACTCGGTCACCAGGACAGCCAGGGGTTCGCCGCCGTTGCCAACCGTAATATAGCCATACACACTATGGTTGCTGGACGCCTCGCCTCCCCCATAGCCCGAATGGCTGTGCTCTCCATCACTCGGCGGCTCAATGTTCACCAGGACTTCTTCATCTAGAACACGCTGCCACAGATCGCCATAGCTGCCTTTGGCATGGTGACCGCTTCCGGGATTTCTGGCAAGCAGGCGATGGCCCTTCAGGTCATAAACCGCGGCCGTGTCCACCCGTAGCGCACCAAGCCGCCCGCCGTAGATCTGCGTTATCTCCTCTGCGGTTGCGTCTCGGGGAATAGTGGCGCTGACGTTGGCGACGAACGACTGCAGCGCCGTGTGCAATGTCAGCGCGATTTCGTCGGTAAGCGTGCGCTGCGCAAACTGCGAAAACAGAAACGAGGCCACCATTGCCAGCATCGCCGTCAAAATAAGCGCAGCCGCCACAAAATAGCGAATCAGACGAAACTCGCGGGCCTGTTCGTACGCCGTAAAAAGCACGTACGCTGTGATCAGGAAGCTGCCCAGCAAGACAAAGTGATAGAGCCACCAGCTGAGATGCCATAGAGGAAAGAGGTGCATACTGATCGTCGCCTCTGCCAGAAGCCCGGCGACGAACGCCAGCGTCCCATCAATCCGGCTGCGGCTCACGCGCCAGATTCGAAACAGCTCCACCGCTGCCAACGCCCAGACTATGAAGGTGAACAAGAAGAGGAGACGGCGGTGCCAGGGCGCTGCATCAGCTTCGATGGCGCCCAACACTTGCGGGACGGTGATGACAATCGATATGTACATCATCACGGCCACCGCGGAGGCGATAATGAATCTCAGGAGGAACTTACGCGTTACACTGCGCGGGCGATCCATGCCGGCAACGGCGAAAATGATCCCGCCACTAAAGAGCGTTAGCCACGATGACCACGAGACCGCCGGCACCGCCGGGTGGGATACGGGAATGATGGCGCCGGGTGTGGTCAGCCCGTGCACGCTAAACAGGGTACCCATTACGGCAAAAGCCACCGCCGCCAGCACGTGGCGCGGCTGCGCGACCGGCCCCAGCGCCGCGATCAGTAGGAAGGAGACGACGGAAGCTGAGAAGGCAGTAAAAGTGACGATGTAAAAATGTAGTAGGGGAACGCTATAGGTAGGGTCCAATTCCGGCCACAGCCGGAAGAAGAGCAAGATAAGGGCTGGGGTGATAAGAGCCAGAATAATGGCAACGCGACGCATACTCTCATTATAGCAAAAGCAGTTCGCGGCAAAACCGGACAGCAGTACCAGACGCCGGCTTACCAGAGAAGAAAGCCGGCGCCCGCGATAGGGTAATTGGTCCTGTTAGCCCGGCCCCACTACTTCGACAAGCTCAATCTCAAAAATAAGCGTCGAATCCGGCGGAATCACCTCTCCGCTGCCTTCCGCACCATAGGCTAGCTCAGGAGGAATGATGAGCTGACGCCGTCCGCCCGGCTTCATACCCAGCACGCCCTCATTCCAGCCGGGAATTAACTGCCCGCTGCCCACACTGATGGTCAGGGGCCGACCGCGGCTGTAGGAGCTGTCAAACCTGCTGCCGTCCTCCAGCCAGCCGGTATAATTCATGGTGGCTACGTCACCTTCAGCCACTTCGTCCCCTACCCCCTCTTCAAGGTCAACGTATTGTAGCCCGCTGTCCGTGGTCGTGTACTCATCATCGTCAATTTCGGTGGGTACTTCAGGCGCGGCAGGAAGAATCTCCAGTAGTTCCAATTGCATGATCAGGTTGGAGTCCGGCGGAATCACGTTGCCCGCGCCTTCCTCGCCCAACGCCAGCTCAGACGGGATGATTATCTGCCACTTGTCGCCAACCTGCATTAGGGCCACGGCCTCGTTCCAGCCCTCGAACACCTGGTCCGACCCTAGCTCAAACGCCAATGGCTCCCCTGCGTCCAGCGAGCTATCGATTCGCGTGCCATCTTCCAGCCAGGCCGTATAGTGCATGCGAACTGGATCGCCGGATTCCGGGATCTCACCATCGCCTTCAATAATCTCGAAAAATTGTAACCCCGAATCTGTCTCCTCGTAATCAGTGGCCTCAACCCCTTCGGGTTCTGCGGGCCCACCTTCCAACACTTCCACCAACTCCACCTCGAAATAAAGCGTGGCGTTCGGCGGTATCGTTGGGGCTCGACCCTGCGCGCCATAGCCTAATTCTGCCGGAACAATCAGCTTGGCCGCACCTCCTTCACTCAGCATGGCAAGGCCTTCCTCCCAGCCGGGGATTACACGACCCTGGCCAAGTGGAAAGCGAATCGGTTCACCACTGTTGAGCGAGCTGTCGAAGACAGTCCCGTCCGCCAGCATGCCGGTGTAGTGTACGCTCACAATTTTCCCCGCAGTCGCCTGCTCGCCGCTTCCTTCTTCGGTGATCGCAATCTGCAAACCACTATCGGTTGTCGTGTAATCCAATCCCTCGAACGCCTCTGGCGGTCCGGCCGCCTCGCCGGCATCTTCGCCGGTCTGCTCGGGCCCGCCGCCCAGAGAGGGTCCAGTAGCCACCAGCGTTTCGCTCGTCTCCGGGGCGTTCTGCGTCGTCGCCGGACCACAGGCTGCCAGCAGCAAGGCGAGAAGGATGAATAGCCATAATCGATTTCGCAACGTCTTCTCCTTAATTCATGATTACTATGCGTCAGATAGCCCATCGAGTATAGCGCCTGAAGGCCGTTCTTTCACGATCCGGTTTCTAACGCAGAAAACTATCTTACCCGCTACTCATACCCCGCCGCTTTGGGAGGGTAGTGAGGATAGTTTCACGCTCATTTATGCCTCTCTAATAGCGCTAAGCTACAGTGAGGTTGTCAGGCAAAATGACAGTAAATATGCACGTAAGCACAAATCCAAACCTACCTAAATATTGTGAGAAATCCCATGAGCATGCAAAGGAAGACATTAACGCTTCTTCTGACCATCATAATGGCAGTCCTGCTCGCCGCCTGCGACCTACTTCAGGACGAAGAGCCGCAGACGCAGCTTGATCCGACGGCTACGCTTGACGCCGCAACACCGGCCGGCGATGGCGAGGCATCGCCAACCGCCGCCCCAGATACCGAAGCGCCGGCAGCTGAAGAAGACGCCGCCGAGGATCCAGTGACCGAAGATCCAGCCGCCCAACAGTCGCCCATCATCGCCGCCCTGGAAGGTACCCTTGAGTCAATCTATGCCGAAGTTCTCCCTTCAGTCGTCCATATCCAGGTAGTCGTTGAAAGCGGCGCCGGCCAGGTCCCCGACTTCCCCGGACTTGGGCCGCCGCAACAGGGCCCGCTGCGCGGACAGGGATCAGGATTTGTCTGGGATCAGGAAGGTCACATCGTCACCAATAACCACGTCGTCGCAGGCGCCACGACGATCAACGTCATCTTTTCCGATGGACTTAGCGTGCCTGCAACAATCGTGGGCGCCGACCCCGACAGCGATCTTGCCGTGCTCAGCGTCGACGTGCCTGCTGAACAACTGCGTCCGGTGCAATTAGCCGATTCCGCGGAGATCCGTGTCGGCGAACTGGCCATTGC
>JAICPS010000366.1 GCA_025929715.1 Anaerolineae bacterium
AGTCTTGAGGCACAATCTCGCGCCACGACTCGAACGTGCTGGACAGGGGAAGTTGGTAGAAGGTGTTATTAACTTCGACCGTATCGAAGCAATCGACGTAATACGCGAGCCATTTCTTCTGCGGCAACTCTTGCGGATAAAAGAGTCCCTTCCAGTGTTTGTAATTCCATCCGGAAGTACCAATGTGCACCGCCCCGCTCATGCTTATATTCTGAGCAGACGCACACCAGCAATAATCACAATTCACTATTGAATTGTTGAAGTGACGATGTCGGGAGTGAGCACACTCCCAGTGTCGGAACCTTTTTACTTGTGCCTATGTAGAATACTTGCTATAAAGAATGCTATCTAAGTTCCTGAATCGAGGAGTTTGGCTAATGGGAAAAGGATTTCTCTCCTTTGCGGCGGCCGTGATCCTGCAATCGGTACGCAGCGGATATCTTTATGGGTTCGACATCATCGACATCACCGGCCTACCCGGCGGGACTGTTTATCCCGCGCTGCGGCGTCTCGAAGAAGCCGGATATCTGACTTCAAAGTGGGAACAGCCGAGTATCTCGCAGAATGAGCCGCGGCCGGCGCGCAAATATTACGAGCTGACGAAGACCGGACATGAAGTCCTGGCAGAGGCCCTAAAACGCTATCGCATGCTGGAGCAAACACAAGTTAAAAAAGTCCGTCAACCAAAACCGCAAAAAGCCTAGGTAAGAGTCCAATGTCTAGGGTCAATGTCCGGTTTGGGGGATTTGTAAGGGGCGCCCCTCCGTGGGCACCCCGGATTTGGCCGGTGGGCGGCCAGGGAGTGCCGCCCCTACAAATAAATCGACGATGGCTGATGTGAAACAAAGAACGCGCTTTCGTTTCTGGCTCTGGTTGATTCGAATTATCGGCGTGATAGTTCCGCGCCGAATTCGGGCCGACTGGCAGCAGGAGTGGGAAGCTGAGTTACAGCATCGTGAACTGCTCCTGGCTGAGTGGGACCGCCTCAATTGGCGCAGCCGGATTAACTTGCTGCGACGCAGCACGAGCGCGTTTTGGGACGCACTGTGGTTACAACCCAAACGATGGGAGGACGAAATGTTTCAAGACCTGCGCTTCGGCGTGCGCATGCTACTCAAGAACAAGGTATTCACGACTGTGGCTATCCTTTCCCTCGCGCTTGGCATCGGCACCAACACCGCGATCTTTCAATTGATAGACGCCGTGCGACTGCGCACGCTGCCCGTCAGAGCGCCGCAGGAATTGGTCGAAGTTCGGATGGCGGATATGAAGGGCGCGCGAGGAGGATTCTTCCGCGGATCATCGTACCCCACGGTCACTACGAGGATCTGGGAGCAGATCAGGGAGCGGCAGCAAACCTTTGCCAGCATCACCGCATGGGGCACCAACAACGTCAACCTCGCTCCGGGCGGCGAGGTGAGGAACGCGCGGATGCTTTATGCAAGCGGCGACTTTTTCAATACCCTCGGGGTTCAACCAGTCGTGGGGCGCGTCTTTACTAAAGAAGAAGACAGTCGCGGCTGCGGCGCGCCCGGGCTGGTGATTAGCCACGCGTTTTGGCAAAGCGAGTACGGCGGAGATGCGAATGTTATTGGGCGCAAGCTGCCCATTGCCGATCACTCATTCGAAATCATCGGCGTCACACCCGCCAGTTTTTTCGGTTTAGAGGTAGGACGATCTTTCGATCTGGCGCTCCCGATCTGCGCCATCTCGCTCGTGCGCGGCAACAACAACTTCATTGATGGCCCAATATGGTGGTTGACGGTTACGGGCCGTTTGCAACCGGGTTCGTCCCCGGCCCAGGCCACGGCGCAAATGCAAGCTATCTCGCCGGGCTTGTTTGAAGCGGCGCTACCTCCGGATTACCCCGCCGCTAGCGTGAAGGATTATCTGGGATCCAAACTAATCACCGTTCCCGCTGGATCAGGAATCTCCCAATTGCGTGACGACTACAATCAATCACTCTGGCTGTTACTTGCTATCGCCGGTCTGGTGTTGCTAATCGCCTGCGCCAACCTGGCCAATCTGCTATTGGCGCGAGCGAGTGCAAGGGAACGTGAAATCGCCGTCCGCCAGGCCCTTGGGGCCTCGCGCGGACGCCTCATCCGACAATTGTTGGTCGAGAGTTTGTTGCTGGCGACGCTAGGCGCGGCGTTAGGTGCATTGTCTGCACAGGCGCTAAGCCGTTTCCTCGTCGCATTCCTAAGCACAACTGCTGACCCGATCTTTCTGGACCTATCTCCCGATTGGCGCGTGCTCGGTTTTGTCGCGTCATTAGGTGTCCTTACCTGTCTCCTGTTCGGACTTGCTCCGGCGATCCGCGCAACGCGGAAGGACCCTGGCGTAGTGATGAAGGCTGGCGGGCGCGGGATGACTGCAAGCCGTGAGCGCTTCAGTTTGCGGCGTGGTTTGGTAGTCGCGCAGGTCGCACTCTCGCTCGTGCTGGTGGCAAGCGCGCTACTTTTCTCGCGCAGTCTAGGCAAATTGCTAACGGTAGACACGGGCTTTCGGGCGGAAGGCGTGCTGACCGCGACCGTAGCGTTTCGTAGTTTGAACCTTCCGCCCGAGCGTGTTCCGGCATTCAAAGCTGATTTGTTGGACCGCCTCCGAGCGATTCCGGGAGTTGAGTCGGCTGCCGCTTCAGACATTATCCCGCTGATTGGTTGGGGAGGAGGCACGGCCTGGATGGATGGCCAGGACGCGCAGCAAGGAAAGGACACAAGTCTCAGCCGAGTCGGGCCCGAATACTTCAAGACATTGCAAATCCCGTTGGTGGCTGGGCGGGATTTCGACGCACGCGACCGGGCGGACGTGCCCCTCGTGGCGATTGTGAACGAAGCGTTCGCGCGAAGATTTCTGAATGGCGCCAATCCTGTCGGGCGGGGCTTCTGGATCGAGGCATCGCCCGGTGAGCCAGACACGCGCTACGAGATCGTCGGTATGGTGCGAGACACCAAGTATGGAGATCTGCGCGAAGAGTTTCGTCCTATCGTTTACTACGCAGCCAGCCAGGACGACTCTGGAACGGGTGGTAAGTTTATGATCCGATCGCGACTTACTGAGAGGGAGACTGTCGCGGCGGTCAAGCGTACTCTCAACGAGATCAATCCTGCTATCACCGTGGATTTCAAAGGGTTCAAACCACTGATCGAAGCGACCATCCTGCGCGAGCGATTGATGGCCACGCTCTCCGGTTTCTTTGGCGTGTTGGCGTTGCTACTAGCCTGCATCGGGCTCTACGGCATTCTTTCCTACGGTGTCGCCAGCCGGACAAATGAGATCGGGATTCGGATGGCGCTGGGGGCGGGGAGGCGCGACGTCTTCTGGTTGATTCTGCGCGAGGCGTTTTTGCTGGTCATCGCCGGCGTCGCCGTGGGTTTGCCGATAATCTTCGCTGTAACCCGTCTGGCCTCGACACTGCTCTTTGGGTTAACGCCGACTGATCCAGTTTCACTGCTCCTCGCGGCGCTGTTGATGCTCGCGGTGGCGATGGTGGCGGGTTATCTGCCGTCGCGCCGGGCCACGCGCGTGGATCCATTGGTGGCGCTCAGGTATGAGTAAAGTAGAACAGTAGGCAGAGGCATTAGGCCGCGGCTTTGCCGCCGGATGTGCGGCGCGGCTTGCCGCGCAGTTGAGTGAGTTGAGAGGTATTGGGGCTCAGCCGCTGGTGCGGCTCTGTCCTTAAGTTTGGGGCAAAGAACCACAGCGTTGTCATCAGCTCTAAAGGAGGCCAACTGTATCTTTCCCCTTTCAGGGCTCTAAAATTTTTTGGGGCGTAGATCTCCGGGCTAACGCCCGGGGCTACCTTATGCCGCCGCTTCGCGGCTCGTCGAGTGGTCCCAGCACAGTAGCCAGTTGTTTCCGCGAAGTGGTGGCGGCTCGATTCGAGTGTGTTCTGCCTTTAGTCCGTCTTATTCCGTGTAAATCTGTTGGCTTGTGACAGCTCCTGTTAAGAAACAGGCTTCCTGAGCGTCTAACTGCTGATGGCCGATGTCGTAATCTCCACTGAATTAATCACCAAAGAATTTTCTAGCAAGCCCGCCGTTCAAGATCTCAGTTTAGAGGTCCAACTGGGAAGCATCTATGCTTTTCTCGGACCAAATGGCGCCGGCAAGAGCACTACTATCCGCTTGCTCCTGGGACTCCTGCGACCAACTCGCGGCAGCCTCGCGCTGTTTGGAATGGATCTGCGGCGCCATCGTAGCGACATTCTTGCCCGTACCGGTTCTCTGGTGGAGACTCCATCGCTCTATGAACATCTTTCGGCGATAGAGAACCTCGAGATTCCGCGCCGCATCCTGGATGCCCCGCGTTCAGACATCGATCGGGTGCTGCGAATCGTGGGGCTCGAAGACGTGGGCCGAAACCTCGTAAGAACTTTTTCGCTTGGGATGAAACAACGACTGGGACTGGCGCAGTCGTTCCTCGGCAAGCGTGAATTGTTGATCCTTGATGAGCCAACCAATGGCCTGGATCCTGCTGGAATTCAGGAAATGCGTTCGCTGATTCGCAGACTACCCGCGGAACACGGAGTCACGGTCTTTCTGTCCAGTCACTTGTTAACCGAAGTCGAACAAGTAGCGACGCATGTCGGGATGCTCTCGAAGGGCGAATTGGTTTTTCAGGGATCAGTCGAAGAACTAAAACGGCTGCGTGGATCGCGCGTGCGTATTGGAGTCAGCGACATGGACTCCGCCTTAGCGTTTCTCAAAGGGCAAGGCTGGGAGGCCAGAAGAGAAGATGGAGAAAATGGTTACATCCTCGCGTCCGATATCAACCTGGCGGCGGCCATGAACCGCGCGCTCGTTGAGGCGGGCTTCGCCGTGCACCACTTAACTGTGGAGTCTGATTCTTTGGAAGAAGTTTTTCTGAAAATGACCCACTAAAGATGTCCAAAGCCCAATGTCCAATGTCCAATGTCAAAAGGCTCGTGCTCGACTTG
This sequence comes from Anaerolineae bacterium, assembly GCA_025929715.1. Lineage (GTDB taxonomy): Bacteria > Chloroflexota > Anaerolineae > Promineifilales > Promineifilaceae > JAAYYY01. The sequence goes on from JAICPS010000366.1 coordinate 4,943, forward strand.
AGAAATGCCAACGCTCAGTCTATGGCATCACAGCACCGAGGCCTCTGGTCCAGCGGACTTTGAACCCTGGACTTTGGACGTTCTAGTGACTTCTGACTA